>DATJZV010000067.1:0-2879 GCA_035498715.1 Nitrospirota bacterium | reverse complement strand
TTTTGCTTCATAGAGAATATAATCGAGTCCAAGTTTTGTATGCATGGAGAGATTGATTGTCGGGATGCCAGTTTCGCTTTGAATATCCTTTGTTCTTACACCCATAAACGTTGCGCTGCCCCCCGTAAAAATGATCTTTGGTCGCTGAATACTGTTGGCAAGGACTTCTCTTCTTTTTGTAATTTCGCTTAAGAAATACGTATCCCGATCTAACGGCATTTTAAAAAAGAGAGCTACTAGCGCCCCGTAAGAGAAGAAAATGGTGATAAACCAGAGGAGAAGGTAGCTCAGATACTTTCGATACGTTCGCAAACGAGTATTGTTAGAAATTGAAGTAAAGGAACTCAGTTGGGCTAGCTTCTATAAAGAGATTTAGAAGGCCAAGAAATAGTAATAAGGCTGTAAGAAAAGAGGTTCTCGCTGAAGGGGAAAGAGTCCTGGCCAGTTCATTAGAATTTTTCGCCAGGACGATGATCACCAGCCCAATGATGGTCCACAGCAGAACGTTATTGGCGTTCTCCAACAAGGTATAGAGAGTTCCCAGCGCCATTCCAAATTCTTGGACATATGAGTGGATGATTTTTAATCCATAATCCAAGAATTGGAAACCACTCAGGCCAAACATCCCTTTTAAGACCTTCGTCGCATCAGTCCACTCTTTGGCCCTAAAAAAGATCCAAGCCACGTTGACGAAATTAAACGTGATAAACCAAGCAATGACTTTCGGTATCGGTACATTCAGCTTGCTCCACAGCCTACAGATCACCATCGCAAGACCATGCAAACATCCCCAGAGAATAAAGTGCCATCCTGCCCCATGCCACAATCCGCCGATCAAGAACGTTATCATTAAGTTCGACACAATGAGCAACTCCGGCACACGATTTCCGCCCAACGGGATGTAGATATAATCCCTGAGGAAACGACTGAGCGTCATATGCCACCGTCTCCAGAAATCCTGGATGTTCAGCGCTTTGTATGGGCTGTTGAAATTGACAGGTAGGTGAATGTTAAACATCATGGCACTGCCTAGTGCCATGTCTGAGTAACCTGAAAAATCAAAGTAAAGCTGGAATGTAAATGAAAGGCTTGTCATCCACGCGTCGATCAACGTGAGGTTCGTTGCGGTATCAAAGCCGATGTTGGCATATCGAGCAAAGGTGTCTGCGACGACAACCTTTTTGAAAAGTCCTATAAGAAACAAGCATATTCCCGACGAAAGATTTTTGTAATTGAGAACCTTTTTTCTAGAAGCATCGAACTGCGGCATCATCTCCTTGTGATGGATAATGGGACCGGCAAGCAAATGTGGGAAGAATGATACAAACAAAACATAATTCAAAAAGTCGTATTCCTTCGCGGCGTTGTTGTAGGAATCAATCAAATAGGCGATCTGGGTCAATGTAAAGAAACTGATCCCGAGAGGCAGGACGAAGCGGTACGGTTCTGAATGAAGGCCCCAAAATCGATCGAGGTTCAAAAGGAAGAAGTTGCTATATTTAAAGTAGGCAAGGAGAGCGATGTTTGAACCTATTCCGACAAAGAGGATCAGTTTTCGTTGTGACCCGCTGATCTTCAAAAACGATGTTCCTACGGCATAATTAAAGCAGGCGCTAGCGAGAAGGAGAGGCAGATACTTAATATTCCACCAACTGTAGAATAGAAGTGAAGCAAAAACTAGCCAGGCCTTTGCGGCTCGCGTTAGCTTTCGTTTGTTGAGGGAAAAATAGACTATTAAGGATAGGGGTAAGAAGAAAAGGATAAACTCGAAAGAGTTAAACAGCATATCTTACGCTCGTCCGATGACCTGCCGGCAGGCGATGATGCACGGGATGCACCCAGCTGCCGAGCATGAAATCTTTTTCTCAGTAGCCTACGGTGAAGCGCTTGCGCGGGTGAGCAGGCCGTTCGAGTTCGTCGATCATCGCGACGGCGTAATCTTCGAGCGAAATCTCGCTCTTGCCATCGGCTTTGACCAGCAGTTGGTCCCCGCCGAGCCGGAACTTCCCGGTGCGTTGTCCTGGCGCGATTATCGCCGACGGACTCAGCATGGTCCAGTTGAGATCCTTCTCGTTGCGCAGCAACCGCAGGGCTTCCCTTGCGCCTAATGCCGATGCCTTCCAAGCTGCGGGAAACTCGGGGGTATCGACGACTTGCACGCCGGGGCTGACTTCAAGGCTTCCAGCGCCTCCGACGACCAAGAAACGGGGCGCCTTTGCGGCTTTTGAGGCCGCGACAATGGAGTGGATGCCGCGGATGTAGTAGTCATAAACGTCGGGCTGGGCGTGACCGCTGAAGGCGCTGATGACCGCGTCGTGGCCCTTTAATTGTTTGCCGAGCGTTGCGGTATCTAAGACGTCGATCCGCGCCGCAGTGACATTGGCGTGTGGCGAAAGTTTTTCCGGGTGAGCGACCAGCGCAGTGACGCGATGGCCGCGCGACAGGAGTTCCTTCAGTAATCCAGAACCGATGAACCCGGTGGCCCCGATAAGTGCGACGTTCATCTTGATCCCTCCATCTCGTTTCAGCGGAAATAGCGACCTTCTGCTAGTGGTCCATTGCGTGCCGGCCATGATCGGATAGCTGTGCCGCAAACCACTGATGAAGCGCGGTGACCAGAACCGGATTTGCCGTAGTGTACCGAATCTCCCCGCCATTCGGCAGGGCCGTGTAGCGAATGTCGATCTCCCCGATCCCGGTTTTCAGTTCAGCTAACCCCGGCATGTCATCGCCGTGAATTTTGGCCGGATCGGAAAAGTCTCCTCGGCGGAATTTCTCCGCTTCGTGTTGGAGGTGGCCCTGGATGAGCGCGATCTGCCGCGCATTCGATGGATTTTTCACGGTCACTGTCTGTCGCCCTCCGTCATCCAGCCGCTGAA
>DATJZV010000066.1:0-12262 GCA_035498715.1 Nitrospirota bacterium | reverse complement strand
CAGTCCTGCCTTCCACTCGCGCAGGATCGTGCCATGACACTGACCGCAGAGAATATAGGATTCCTCAAAACTTACCAGTTTGCCGTTGGCCATGCGGAGTTTGTCCCGATTATCAGGATTGTGGCAGTCAAAGCACCAGCCGCCGGGCATGTGCTTCAGTACAATGTCCTGATGCATTTCAAGCTTTCTCGGTTTTCTGTTCACAGGCATGCCTTGGTGGCATTGCGAGCACGGGAAGATACCGGGAGAAAATGGTGGAGGGGGGACAAAGAATTTCTTGGGGATTTCCTGTTCTTCAGCGAGGACAAATGGAGACGATAGTACAATGCCCAAAAACGCTACGAGAGAAAGAAACAATCCTGTCTTTTTTCCGTCCATGTCGTATCACCGTTCTTGGAGTGAATTCCGATTACCGGTTAAGCCGCTAGAGAACCAGAGACCTCTAACGGAACTTATTTGACCATCCATTGTAAATTCCCCAAGGAAACATTGCAACATAAAATTCTAATTTGAGACAAGGGATCTCCCGGAGGAGCACTCCTCCGGAAGATCCACACTCGTTTTTGGCGATCAGTGGGCCGTCTTGGTTTCGAAAATCGGGAAAATCTTACTGATGACCCAGAACATCACAAAGGGCATGGCGAAGATGCTCAGAGCGCCGAACAGGCCTTCCTTAAAGGTCTCCCAGTCATGGGGCACGATCGGGAGATGATAGTGCATGAATCCGGCAAAGGTCAGGGAGAATGCCTGGCCGCCGATCACCACGTTCCACCGCATCATGAACACGCCGAAGAGCACGAACATAACGCCGAGCAACGCCCGCCGGATCGTCAACTTGGGCAGAAGGAACAGGATGAGGGGGACGAGGTTCCCGATCCCGTACTGCATAACGAAGATATCGTAAAAATCACGATCGTAGATGACGCTGCGGAGAACATCCCAGGACTTTAGCGCCGTATACCCGCGGAAGATGAGGTCAAGGATTTCGAGGCTGATAGCGGCTATCAGGAAGGATAGCAGGTATTTCGCAGTCATCTGGATGACGTGGATTTCCACCCCCTTGATCTCTTCCATGGACTCGTACCGCATGCCGGGTTGCGTCCTTTTGCGTGCTGCGAGCATTCTCCGGATTTCCATGGTGATTATGTAGGTCAGCATGCAGAGCGCGATGCCCGACACGATCGCGGACATGATGAAGATGACCGGCATGAGCGGCGTCATCCAGAGCGCATTCGCCTTCACCGATCCAAAGATGAACCCGGCATAACCGTGAAGGAAGCAGGCGACGGGGATGCCGAGGCCGGCCAGGAACTTGATCGCCTTCTCGTCCCGGTGCAGAGCCTCCTCGCTAATGTCGTACACGCCGAGCGTGAGGGTGCAAAAAATAAGGTACCTGATCCATTCAAACAGCGTCTTGTCCCCCTTCTCCCGGAGAGCCAGGGATACTTCTACGAAATGCTTCCGGTACAGGAACCAGAGCTCCGATGCAACGATAGCTCCATAGGTGAAGAATACGATGCCGAAGGCGGCAATGGCCGAGGTGAAGTGCGGCGTCATGAACACGTTGATACCCCGGAAGGGAAACTGCAGATGGAGGACAATCGGCATGGGCGCCGCGAAAAGCAGGGCAAAGGAGAACACGAGGGCGAACCGGGCCATGTCCTTCAGTTCCTTGATGCCGAAAACATGATAAAGCGATGAGAGAACGAAGGCGCCGGCAACAAGCCCCGTCATAAAGGGGTACATCACGATCTGAATGCTCCAGTAGATATATTCATTCGGCAAAACGAACAGTTCCTTAATGGTCCAAAGTTCTCCGTGCACATGCATTACCGCACCTCCTCATCCAGGCCGATGTAATAGACCTGCGGCTTCGTCCCAAATTCGCTCTTGAGAACCCCTACTCGCTGGTCACGGATGACCTTCGTCACCGGGTCGTTGGGGTCCTTAATGTTCCCGATCTGCCGCGCTCCGAAGGGGCAGGCGTCCACACAGGCCGTTTTCATGCCTTTCGTGATCCGATGATAGCAGAAATTGCACTTCTCCGCCGTATGGTAAACGGGATGGAAGAACCGCACGCCGTAAGGACACCCCATGATGCAGTAGCCGCATCCGATGCACCATGTCCGGTCCACGAGCACGACTCCATCCGGCGCCTGGTACGTCGCTCCTACAGGGCACACCTGAACGCAGGGAGGGTTTTCGCACTGGTTGCAAAGTTTCGGAACGAAGAACGCCTTTTCAATATCCTGGTTTTTTACGTTCTTGTACTCACCGCGCCCGAGATCGATCTTGGTGGTCGTGTAACCGTCGCGCGCTCCCTTCGGCGAGTCGGCCAGCAATCCCCCCTGCTTCGTCAGCACGTAACGCTCGACCCACGTCCTCGTCACGTTGGCATCATAGGGAATTTCATTCTCGAGCTTGCAGGCCTTCACGCACATGCCACAACCAACGCATTTGTAGGTATCAACGAGAAACACCCATCGAACGGCGGAGGATTTATCCGCCGCGGCTTCAGCGAGCAGTTTTTTGGCGTCAATGATCTTCAGGGCCGCCAGGGGAAGCGTGGCGCCGGCAATTCCCAGAGCCGTCTTTTTCAGAAAGTTCCTTCGCGTAATCATCTCAAGCCCTCCATCGGATTATGCGGGTTATGACAGGTGGAACACTCAACATCAGGATTGTGTTTGTCTGGATCGATACCTTTGATCCTGGAACGGCCGCTCGTGGGATAGGGCAGCGGGAAATGGCACCGGAGACAGAGTGCCCTGCTCTTGTCAATGACGAGCTTGGGCGGATCCGAGGGATGATCGATAGCGGGACCATGGCAGTTTTCACACTGAATGATCCTGTGAGGGGTTTTATTGATACTGTCGTACTTGTCGGGATGGCAATCCTTGCAGTACTCCTTTCCCTGGTACTTCACCTTGAACTTCTTCCAGTCCTCCTCGTTGTTCTCCCGATGCCAGCCATACATATAGCCACGGGGACCGACACCGAAGTCTTTCGGGACATACACCATCCTGGTCAGCAGGATCAGGATAACGATGCCGATGACCACGAACAGCGGCCGCAAAACATGATTCTTCATACGGACTCTCCTCCCCTCAATATCTTAAACATAAAGGTCAGCAGTCTCTGCGTCTCACTTTTCGTTGTTTTTTAAAGTATGCTTCGTCAGCGTTGCCCCTTCCCAGATAATCGCCAAGAAACAGAGCGACAGCCCCCCTACAAGACCAAAGACATGCAGCACTTGCCACTTTATGACGATGAAGAGAATGATGAAGATAAGAGATAGTTTCAGTATACTGATGAGGGATGCTGCGATATTAGAGACCGCGGGCACAGCGCCCTTCCTCAAATAGACCCGCTCCACGGCGATCGCCAGCCACCTGAAATTCAGCAGACCGAGAACGCCGCCGAACAGGACGCTTGCGGGAAGAAACCACCAGCGATGCCCGGTTTCCTGGAACATGCTGAAAATGAGGACGCCTGCAGCGGCAATGGACACGAGCAGAGCTGTTTTTACGGCGACCCTCTTGATAATCGCACCAACTGTCTGTTTCGGAATCGCGTCCTCGTCAGTCATGATCACCCTTCTTTTCGTCGTCCAATGTCTTCTGGCTCTTCCTGACGTACACGAACAAGTTCCTGAACCCTGCGATAATACCGATGAGCAGGAAGAGCGCCGCTAGCCACGGCGAGGTGCCGAACCATTTGTCGAGCTTGAGCCCGACATAGAGGCCGATCACCGTGGCGAATACCAATGTCAAACCCACGGTGCTCAGCACTCCGAGCATGCGGATGAGATTACGGTCTTTCTCTTCCATGATAGATTCAATCCGCAGGTTTCGCAGATGAACGCAAATTATTAATCTTGATCACCTCGAAAAAAACCTTGTTTAACCACTCGATTCACGGAAGGCCCCAAAGAAAAACTCTTTTAGTACCGATATGTCTTGCGACCTGTTTCAGTATCCCGTGGTAGATTCTGGTTCCTCACGAATGTATCGATCGTGCTCCCTCAATTTTGAATCCTTGTCTTTCTCTGCAAACTCAGCGGTGAAAAGTTTAGAGACCCTTCAGGCTCTTCCTCGCCGCCTCTATCGTTTTGCCGATGTCCGCTCTCGAATGGGCCAGGGACACGAACGCAGCCTCGAACTGTGACGGCGCAAGATTCACCCCGTTCTTGAGCATGGAGAGGAAGTATTTCCCGAACCTGGTCGTGTCCGATGTCTTGGCGCTCGCGAAGTCCTTGACCTTTTGATCGGTAAAAAAGCCGGTGAACATGGAGCCCACGCGGTTGAATGTGACCGGCACTCCAGCTTCCGCAGCCGCAGCACGAAGACCTTGTTCGAGATCAGCCGAAATCTTCTCCAGCGTCTTGTACACGCCGGGTTTGGATAGAAGCTTGAGCGTCTCGATGCCGGCGGTCATCGCAAGGGGATTGCCCGACAGGGTGCCTGCCTGATAGATGGGTCCGATGGGAGCGACTTTCTCCATGATCTCTCGTCTGCCGCCGAAAGCCCCTACCGGCAGCCCGCCGCCGATCACCTTGCCGAGGCATGTAAGGTCTGGTTTGACCTTGTAGCGCTGTTGAGCGCCTCCGTAAGCTACGCGGAAGCCGGTCATCACCTCGTCGAAGATAAGGATGATGCCGTACTGATCGCAGACCTGCCTGAGGCCTTCGAGAAATCCCGGCTCGGGAGGCACGCATCCCATGTTCCCTGCCACCGGCTCGACAATAATGCATGCGATTTGCTCCCCTTCACGGGACGCAACATCCTTGAACGCGTCGAGATCGTTATACGAAATCGTGATGGTGAGCTTTGCCAGATCTGTCGGGACGCCCGGACTGTCAGGCAGTCCGAACGTTGCAACGCCGCTTCCGGCTTTCACGAGCAGGCTGTCGCCATGGCCGTGGTAACCGCCATCGAACTTGACGATCTTGTTCCGTCCAGTATGTCCCCTGGCTACTCTGATGGCGCTCATCGTGGCCTCGGTGCCTGAACTGACCATGCGCACCATCTCGATGGATGGAACAGCTTTTATGACCATCTTCGCGAGCGTTATCTCGAGTTCCGTCGGCGCACCATAACTTGTGCCGTTCGCAATCGCTTTTCTAAGCGCGGCGGTCACTTGCGGGTGGGTATGGCCCAAGATCATCGGCCCCCATGACAGCACATAGTCAATATACGCCTTGCCGTCGGCGTCGACGATCTTCGACCCTTTTGCTTTCTTGATAAAGAGCGGTTCACCGCCCACGGAACGGAATGCCCGAACCGGGCTGTTCACCCCTCCAGGGATATGCTTCTTCGCCTCCTCAAACAGCCTCCTTGACCGTGCCCCAGACATGCCTGCTCCTTTCATCGCAAAAAACTATCTAAACTCGAAAACTGTCCCCCATAAAATATGCAAAACCATGTTTAAAGTCAATGAAAAAGGTTGATTTTAAGGCTAATTGCAGGTGGACATAATGTAACAATCAAAATTTGCAGATACAGTCCTGCAAACTATTTTGACCCAATTTTGCTTACTAAAAATTCCGCAACCCCGTTCGCGTCGTTGAGATCGAAACGGGGAAAGGGGACGCTATAAGGCTTGTCGCTGACGAGCGCGAGAAAGGAAGCATCGTCCATGCAGAGCGGGCGGTCTCCGGAAACACCGTGGCGGAAGACCTCTATCTTGTTTACTGCAGCCTTCTTGAATCCTTCATGGATGATGATGTCTGCGTCAGGAACCATCTTCTCAAGTTCTTGAGGGGAGGGCTCGCGCTCTGTCTTTTTCATGAGCGCCATGAGTCCAGGCCCTATGAGGACGACCGCGTCTGCGCCCGCCTGCTGGAAGCGCCATGAGTCCTTGCCCGGCTTGTCGAGGTCGAACCCGGCGGACGCATGCTTGATCACAGCCACGTGCAGACCTCTGGCCTTTAGTATCCGGACAATCTTCTCGATCAGTGTTGTCTTACCGCTGTTCGAAGCGGCAGCGACAAATGAGACAACCATCACTACTTGGTCTCCGTCAACTCCGTGGAGTCTGGCCCTTTCTTTTTCTTCCCAAAAATGCGCGCTGCGAGAATGCCAAGTTCGTAGAGAAGGTAAATGGGAATGGAAAGAATGGTCTGGTTGAAAACATCCGGCGTAGGCGTCAGGATGGCCCCGATGATGAATGCCCCGAGGAAGGCATACTTGCGGTACTTTGCCAGCCAGGCGGGGCTGACGATGCCCATGCGGCTCAGCAGGACAATGAGAAGCGGGAGTTCGAACACTACGCCGGTCGCAAGGAGGAACTTCAGGACAAAATCGATGTAGTCGCCTATCTTGATGATGGCGATCAGGTTTTCCGTCTTATAGGTGAGGAGGAATGGAATAGCAAACGGCAGCAGCAGTGTAAAGCAAAAGAGCACGCCAATACCGAAAAATATTGTAGATAGAGAAACAAATACGCCGACATAACGCCGCTCTTTCGGCAGGAGTCCGGGTGATATGAATTTCCAAACATGGTACATGATGATGGGAAACACGAGCATGATGCCGGCTATGAGTGCGATCTTCAGATGGGACCAAAACGGTTCGATCAGCGTGGTGTAGTGCAGTTTCTGCTGGACCTGATTTGGGATGACCGTGAGGTACGGAAACGAAAACCCGAGTGTCAGCTTCATGTTCATGGGCCACATGAGCAGCTTCAGGATATCCTCGGAATAGTTGAAGCAGACCCCGAATCCCACGGCAATCCAGAGGATGGAACGAATGAGCCTTTTTCTGAGCTCCTCGAGGTGACTCCAGAACGGCATCCGCAGCTCTTCCTCAGGCATTGCCTTTAGCCTCCTCGTGCTTCTCCTGATCCGGCTGCTGTTCTGTCTTCTGTTCTGTCTTCTGTTCCGGCTGCTGTTCTGGCTTCTGCTCCGTCGCGGACTCTTCTGCTGGCTTTTCTGTCCTGGCTTCAGGAGAGGCCGACAGGTCTATTTTACCGAGCTTCTTAATCTCTTCCAGGTCTGCGGATTTTTCCACTTCCCTCATCTCCGACTTCACAGACTCCTGGAACTCCTCCTGTGCCTTTTTGAACTCGGCCATAGCGCGGCCGATGGACTTGCCGAGATCGGGCAACTTCTTCGGCCCGAAAACGATCAGTGCAATTACAAAAATAAGGAGTAATTCCGGCATTCCGAGACCAAACATGGATCACCTCGTGCAATGAAACTTCTGACTTCTGAAACAGCTTTCTTTTTATTGCTGTTTTGGCTCCGGTTTCAACTCGACAACAGCTTTGATCTCCACAGGGTTTCCCTGGCGCATGACTTTGAGCGTCACGGTCTTGCCGATGTGCCCAAAGGCCACCATTCTCGGCAGTTCTGAGGGGTCAAGGATTTTTTTGCCGTCAAGTTCCACGATCACATCGCCGCGCTGCAGTCCGGCTTTGTCCGCTGGACTACCCTTGTTAATACCATTGATGAGCGCGCCAATAGGTTCCGGAAGGCCCAGTGCTGCCGAAAGATCGGGCGTAACTTGCTGCGCCGAGACCCCGAGCCAGCCCATATCGGGTCTCCCCTTCTCCTTGATCGACGGAAGCACTTCCTTCACTATGCTGATGGGGACTGCGAAGCCGAGATTCTGTCCCGTCGCGATGATCACGGTGTTGATCCCGACAACTTCGCCTTTGGTATTGAACAGCGGTCCGCCGCTGTTGCCGGGGTTGATGGCAGCGTCCGTCTGGATCAGGTCGTCATAAGGGCCCACGCCGATGACCCGACCTTTCGCTGAAACGATGCCCGCCGTAACCGTGTGAGACAGGCCAAAAGGATTGCCGATGGCAAGGACCCAATCCCCCACTTCGAGCACGTCAGAATCGCCGAGTACCACAGACGGGAGACCAGTCGCCTCTACCTTGATCAGGGCAATATCGATCTCCTTGGACTTGCCGACCAGTTTGGCATCCATAACGCGGCCGTCAGAGAGCGAGACTTTGATGTCCCGTGCCATGTCCACGACGTGGTTATTCGTCAGGATATAGCCATCAGCGCTGATGATGAACCCCGAGCCAAGGCTCTGCCTCACCTGTTCGCGCGGCGGCCTGCCTCCAAAGAACCGGTAAAAGAACTCGTCCATCTGGGGGTCGCCGAAAGGAGATGGTTGCTGTACCTTGACCACCTGCTTGGTCGAGATGTTCACCACTGCAGGCATTTCCTGCTTGACCAGCGGTGCGAAGGACTCGGGAGCTGATGCTGCCTTGGATGAGAGCGGAAACACGAAAAGAGTGAGAAAAAGAACTGCTAATAGCTTCAACACAGGCTTCATGATAACTTTCTCCATGATGTTTCATAGATAGCACGGAGGCATGTAATAGTCAAGAAATTTCCTTGAGTTTGACGCGGCACTCGTTATGGATACACTGATTGAGAGATGGTTTTGCAAGAAGAACTTCTGAAGATTACATCGTGACCCGTATGACCGTCTTGACATTCCCCCGCACATTGAAATCGCCCACGACCTCCAGGCTGCGCGGCTTGAGGTTTTTCTTCAAAACGTCGAAGACCATGTTTGTCACCGCCTCGTGAGACACGCCCTGGTCCCGAAAGCTGTTCAGGTAGAGCTTCAGACTCTTGAGTTCCACCACCTTTTTGTCAGGCGTATAAGTAACCTTGATAGTGGCGAAATCGGGATAACCCGAGCGGGGGCAAAGGCAAGTAAACTCGGGATACGAGATGTCGATAACGTAATCCCTGTCCGGATAGGGATTCTCCCAAATCTCGAGTTTTGCAGTCTTGATTGCCGTGGCGCCGTATTTCATGAATGGCATATTAACGGTTTTGCGGCTTTCTGTAAAGATGAAAATTTCATCTCCTCTGCAGTCACGGCTTATTTTGACAGAATCAGTTCATTTTGAGTTGTATTTTACGAACATTGAATATATAATTATCGGACTGTGCAACTGAGAAAGGGATAAACGCAATGACGCAAAGCTTCAACTGCATCGCCACCGGTATCGGCAGTTTTCCGATTACGGATCCTGACAAGGCGGCGATCCTGTCGGCCACCTATCTGCCCGAGGCGCCGATATGGCCCCAACTGCCACAGAGGGATTTCCGCGAACACATGGACAGCCAGTACAGCGAGTCACTGCCCGGTCTCCGGCTGGACGAAGCAAAGAAACGGTTCTTTTTCGACACGTCAAAAGACCTCACACCGGAGCTCGAAAAGTTCTTCGAACGGTATATTGAGAAGGACTATGGCTTCTTCAAGATATCTGAGGGGTACGCAGCGGGGTTCTATGCCTTCCTCCGCGCATTGAAGAAGGGGCTTCCGGCTGGCGCGCGGTTCATCAAAGGCCACATCACCGGTCCTCTCACCGCCGGCATATCGTTCAAGGACGAGACGGGCAAGGACATCATCCATAATGAAATGCTCTTCGACGCCGTAGTAAAAGGCCTTGCCATGAAGGCGGCATGGCAAATCCAGAATCTCAATCAGTTCGGCAAACCCGTCATCATCTTCATCGACGAACCGGCCATGGAATCCCTGGGATCGGCCTTTTCCGCTGTCTCGTCCGATGTCGTGACTGAAAAATTGAACGAGATTATCGCCGTCATTCACGGGCTTGGCGGGATCGCTGGCATCCACTGCTGCGGCAACGCGGACTGGCCTATGCTCTTCAACACCGATGTGGACATCGTAAACTTTGACGCCTTCGGTTACATGGAGCGGGTCCTGCTCTACCCCGACGATATCAAAACATTCTATGGTCGCGGAGGCGCACTCGCCTGGGGAATTGTCCCGACGGGCGCCTTCACGGGTAATGAAACCCCTGATATGCTCCTTGCCAAGCTCGAGGCAGGCATGAAGCGGCTCGAATCACATGGCATTAAGAGGGAGGTCGTCCTCCGGCAGTGTCTGATCACTCCCTCGTGCGGCATGGGCAGCCTCACTCCGGACAAGGCCGAGGCGATCCTGAGGTTGCTGAGAGAAGTTTCAGGCAGAATGCAAAAAGCTGTCTAACCCTGAATGGACACGGACAAAAAATCGAAAAGATCAATTGGACACAGATAAAATCGAGAAATACGGATTGCATAATCACGAATAAAAGTCTCATCCGTATTTTCAGCGTCAGTCTGCGTCCATTTTTTTCATAAACCTTCATGTCCCGGCATTTATATTTCACGAAGTTTCTGTTTCTCTCCCTCGCATTCCATGCGCTGGTGATCGCTGCCGTAATCGTACTGGTAAGGCCTACGGAGACGCCGTTGCCGGTGACCACGCCGGTGAATATTGTGAACCTGCCGCGGGAAGCCATCAAACAGCTCCCGCCGGTAGAGCAGCCTGTTCCCCGCCGGATCATGCCAGAACAGCCCGTTCCTCGCCGGATTGTTCCCGAACAGCCAGTACCCCGCCAGATTATTCCCGAACGGCCGCTGCCTCCAAGCGCTGTGCCCATGCCGAAGAAGTTCGGCAAAGATGACACTGTGCGGCTTCCCAAGACCACGGCACGCACCGGCAAACCCGAAGGCTCAGAACAAGGCACGGAATCGGGAACGGCCATTGCCCCCGTTGGGCCACACACGGGAACGGGAACGGGAGCCGGAACGGGGCCGCTCCCCTTCGTTAGTCAGAAGGAGATTGAAGAGCTGGCACGCAAGGGAATGCCTGGAAAAAGAGAGGGTGACGATTCGGTCACGCTCGATACCGATGAATTCAAATTCATCTCGTACAACCGATGGCTCAAGATCAAGGTCGAGAGCGTGCTCCGCTACCCCGAACTCGCTGCCATGTCGGGGTACCAAGGCACACTCTACATAAAATTCGATATCATGAAGGACGGCTCACTCGGCAATCTGGAGCTCTTGAAATCATCGGGATACAAGATCCTCGATGACGAAGCACTGCGCGCGATACGCGCATCCGCGCCCTTCCAGCCGCTACCCGACGACTGGCGCATGGAACGATATTCCATCCGGGCTGCGGTGCTTTTTTACCTGAATGCAGCCTATATTCGATGACGGATCTGGTCAGGATAGGCGCCTCTTTCGCCCTTATCGTAGTTCTCCTGCGGCTTCGATGGAACCTCGGTGCCGTGATGCTGCTCGGCGCTATTTTTCTCGGATCACTCTACCTTCTCGGGCCTGTTCGGCAGGCACAGGTCATCCTTGCCGCGAGCATTGACATGGTCACGATCAATCTCGTGACGGGTCTGGTGCTCATCATGGTCATGGAGAATATCATCAGGAAAAAAGGTGTCCTGAAACGCATGATGGAGGCCGTAGTGAATGTGACACGGGACCGCCGCATTGCCATGGCCGTGCTGCCTGGCGTGATCGGACTTCTACCCTCGGCCGGCGGAGCCGCGTTCTCTGCACCCATGGTGCAGGAAGCTGCTGCTGATGTAGAGATGCAGCCAGAGCGCAAGGCTTTCATTAACTACTGGTTCCGGCACATCTGGGAGTGCATCTCACCCCTCTACCCCGGCATCGTGCTTGCTGCGGCGGTCACCAAAACGCCGATCAACAGGCTGCTTATTTCCCAGCTGCCCCTGCCCATCGCGGTCATCGGCGTCGGCGCGGTCCTCGGCTTCCGCGGGATGAAGGGGCAGGATGTTGCGGGAAAAAGAGATATGAACGAGATCAAGGCGCTCTTCGTGACACTGTTGCCTATTACTGTTTCGATCATCCTAGTCGTTGTATTCAAGATGCCTTTGGCACCGGCAATGATATCCATCGTGATTGCTCTGTTTGCGTTCTTCCGGTATTCGACAAAAGAGGTTCTGACCACGCTCCGGGAAGGCATATCCATAAATGTCATGCTCATGGTGGTTGGAATCATGGTATTCAAAGGCATGCTCGATGCTACCGGCGCCATCGAGGCCCTGCCGATCTTCTTCAGACAAAGCGGACTGCCGACGGGGTTGGTATTCTTCATCCTGCCCTTCATCGTGGGGCTTCTGACCGGACTCACGGTCGCGTTCGTGGGCATCACTTTCCCGATCATCACGGCCATGATGGGCGGCAGCCCGGACCTCGGCGTGATCACCTTCGCCTTTGCGAGCGGTTTTGCCGGCATGATGCTCTCCCCTACTCACCTCTGCCTTCTCCTGACGATCAGATACTTTAATGCAGACATGGCCGGCACGTATCGGCTGATGTACTTGCCGGTGTTCCTGGTATTCACGGCTGGGTTGCTCAGGTTATTGGTCTAAAGGACAAATGCCAAGAAAACGCTGTTCTCCCAAAGTGATAATGTCGTATTTTCCCCAAGCAGAAATGTCGTATTTCTATTAG
>DATJZV010000065.1:0-22651 GCA_035498715.1 Nitrospirota bacterium | reverse complement strand
CGCGTTCAAAGGTCAGCGGTTTCCACCGAGTACGAATGGGTTTCCAATCCTCTTCCCGCGCTCCAATTGACGGAATTCTGTACGCGTCTGATCGTACAGGGGCCATCTCGTCCTACGGTCAGTCTGACGGGCGGCGAGCCTCTCCTCCAGCTTCAGTTTCTTATGGAATGGCTTCCTTACGTGAGGAAGGATTTCAGTATATATCTGGAAACCAGCGGCACCCATTACCGGGCAATGGAGGATATCCGGAGCCTGATTGATGTGGTCAGCATGGATTTCAAGCTTCCATCCGCCACGGGACTCGGACCATTCTGGGATGATCATAACAAGTTTCTCTCCGTCATCCGCGGGAAATCGGTCTTTGTAAAGGCTGTTGTGACCCAGGATACGCAGATCGAAGATATTATGACCTCAGCGAACATCATCGCGAAGATCGATGTTTCTATTCCTTTCATTATTCAGCCGGCGAGCGGTCAGCTTGCGCCAGAACCGGTAACGCTGGTCGAATTTCAGGTTGCCGCCCTTCGGATCCTGCAGGACGTGCGCGTCATTCCCCAAGTACATAAGGTCCTCCATGTGCCGTGAGAATGAATATCCTTGAATCAAGATGAGAAAAGTTGAAAGTTGAATCAGTGACCAAAACGTCAATGGGTATGGATTTTCATAATCTTCAGAAGGTGGTAGAAGAGCTTTCTTCTCTCATCATTGGTGCGAGGGTGGACCGGGTATATCAAGGGGCCGGCGGAGAACTATACCTTGTTCTTCACCGACGACGAAGGAATTGTGTTTTGCTCATTTCCCCGGACCGGTCCATGCCCCGGCTCCATCTCGTCGGCACAAAACCTCCTGCTGTTCATGCTCTGCAGGGATTTTCTCTGCATCTCAAAAGCCGCATTTCCGGAGCCATGGTTACGGATATCGGCCTTCTGAATCAGGACAGGATAGCGGAAATTAGATGCTCAAAAGCAGGCGCAGAATACCGGCTTGTGCTAGAACTGACCGGTTCTTCAGCAAACCTTATTCTGACCGATGAAGCAGGAACCATAATCTCTGTCTATTATCCGGTAGCGTTCGGAGAGCACGTCCGCCATCCCCTCGTGCCGGGGCTCAAGTATGTCGCGCCCGTAAAAATGCCTCAAACTGCAGTTTCAGCGGGAAAGAAGATCAATCCACCTGAAGGGACCTCCTTTAGCCAGGATGGCGCTGAACTCCCGTTCAACAGGGCTGTGGAAGTATTTTTCGAACGTCTCATCGAGCAGAAGCATGCTGCAGCGCTCCATTCCCATATCTCTTCCGTCATCCGGCAGTCACTATTAAAGACAGAGCGCAGGATCAACGCTATTTCCGAGGACCTTCGTTCTGCAGACCGTGCAGATGAGTATAAGCAGGCGGGGCAACTGATCCTGGCAAATCTCAGTCACTTGGCAGCCGGCATGGAGTCCGCTGACGTTGCCGGTTATGACGGCCGGGTCATTACGGTGCAACTCGATCCGCGGCTTTCCCCTGTTCAGAATGCCGAGAGATATTTCAGAAAATATAAGAAAGCGAAGACGGGCCGCGAGATCATCACGACACGGTTGCAACAATCGCAAGAAGAGGCGTTCTATCTGAAGTCCATCCTGTCAGATATTGAACACGCCTCTGACACTGATGCTCTTCTTCGCATTCGCAGTGAACTTATTGCTCAGGGCTATCTCGTGGAGCGCCAAAAGGGAGCGATTAAAGGCAGTTCCGAGCCAAAGGTTGAGCCGTTCAGAAAGGTCCTGTACCGAGGATGGGAAGTTCTTGTGGGCAAAAGCGCCTCCGGTAACGATTACGTCACGACTAAACTTGCACGTCCCGACGATCTTTGGCTGCATGCGGAAGGAATGCCCGGCTCCCACGTACTGGTCCGGAATCCCGGACGTGCTGACATTCCGCAGGACGTGTTCATGAAGGCAGCAGCCCTTGCGGCTTTCTATAGCAAGGGAAGGAAAGCGGCAAAGGTCCCGGTTACCTACGCCCGCGCACGGTTCGTTAAAAAACCTAAGGGGGCGAAACCGGGGCTCGTAACGCTTTCTGAGAGAAATACGGTTATGGCCGTGCCCGAAGAAACATGAGCGAAGCTCCTTGACAAATAATATATGCATACCTATAATGCAACTATATGTTTTTATTAGCTAGAAACCACATGCGCAGGGATCACGATGGATAACCTGGAGCTTATACAGAAATCGGTGCTCTTTAAAGGCAGCAGCGTGGAAGAGATTGAGCTTGCCGCAGGGCTGTTCCAAGAGCGCCAGATAAAGCAGAACACGACGATCTTTACCGAAAAAATGCCCGCCGAGGCCCTCTATATCATAAAAAGCGGCAACGTCAGGATCAGCATAATGGCGGGAGAGGGAGAGGAAAAATCCCTCCTTCTGCTCGGCCCGGGTGAGTTTTTCGGCGAGCTCGCGCTGCTGCAGGAAGAGAGCAGGCTGGTATCCGCGAGGGCTGAGACGCCTGTAGAGCTCCTCTTGCTGACAAGGAATGATTTCCAGGCAATGGTTGAGCTTATCCCGAGGACCGGTGCGCGGGTTGCAATGAGGATCGCAAAACTGCTCGCTATGCGCGTGAAGGCCTATAGCGCCAGGCTCAGGGATATGCTGATCGAATGATCCTTGCAGGGATCGATATAGGCACGAACACCCTCCGTCTGCTTGTGGCTGAGATCGGGCCAGCTACTTTCCAGGAACTCTGCTCCGAAAGAAGAATCACCCGTCTGGGACAGAACCTCGACCGAACGGGCATGCTTTCCAGCGAGGCACTGCAACGGTCAATAAGTGCTCTCCTTGATTTTCGGGACTGTATCGGTCGACATCATGTTCTCCATACAGCGGCGATAGGCACGAGCGCTCTTAGGAAAGCATCAAATACCCTTGAATTCGTTTATGATGTAAAAAAAAGGACCGGCCTTGATATCCGCGTCATCACAGGCGAGGAAGAGGCACGACTAACGCTCCTCGGCGTATCGAGCATGCTGAAAGGCGTTCGCAGCACAGCAGCTGCCGACCAACTTGGATCCTCCCTCGTCATAGACATCGGCGGTGGCAGCACCGAATTCATCATGACCCGCCCCGGCGAAGAGCCGGAGATGCTGAGTCTTGCGCTGGGTGCGGTATATCTTACGGAACGGCTCATCGTACACGATCCTCCATCCCATGAAGAACTCGAACTGCTCAGGCGGGTGGTGAGAACCGAACTCAGCATGCATGATGAGATATTGGGACGGGATCCTGCAGGAATTCTCATCGGTACAGCCGGTACGGTTACCACGCTTGCCGCAATGGAGCAGAAATTGACGGAATATGATCCTGTGAAGATCAACGGATTCATCCTGACGCGTGAAGCAATAGCTGGTATCGTCTCGGTTCTCAGCAGGAGCATGCTCGAGGATCGGAAGAATATCCGAGGGCTTGAACCGGGCCGCGAGGATATAATTTTAGCGGGGGCAATCGTCGCGCAAGAGATCATGGAGCGATACGGTTATCCTATGATGGTTGTAAGCGATTGGGGATTGAGGGAAGGGATTCTTATCGACCTGTATGACAAAGTGAACAGGGAGAACAGTGCATAGAGCATAGAGAACAGACACAATGCCCTGGGCCTATGCACCATAGAGGTAACAAGAAACATATGCAAGAATCACGAATACTCATCATGGATGATGAAGTGCAGGAGAGGCGGAGGATCGGGGATTTTCTGCTTCAGAAGGGGTACGACGTCCTGGCAGTGGGAAATGTGCAGGATGCCGTGGAGGCGATCAAACGTGAGCGGTTTGATGCTTTTCTCACCGACTGCAATATACCGGGAGTGGACGCGCTCCGGACTTCGAATGAAGTGCACAAAATTAATCCTGATATGGCCGTAATAATCATGACCGCCTTTGGCACGATTGAGACCGCGGTGAAGGCCATCAAGGCAGGTGCCTATGATTATCTCCCGAAGCCCATCGACCCGGAACAGCTCGTGCTCCTTATTGAGCGGATATCAGAGAGGCAGAACCTGATCCGGGAGAATACCGAGCTCAAAGAACGATTACGCGAGCGATACAAATTCGACGAGATCGTGAGCACCAGCCATGCCTTGGACGAGGTCCTAAACCAGGCAGGCCGAGTGGCAGCGAGCAATGCGACGGTCTTGCTCCGCGGCGAGAGCGGTACCGGCAAAGAGCTTGTCGCTAAGGCAATTCATTACAACAGTCCGCGGGCGAACTTCCCTCTCATTAAAGTTAATTGCGCGGCGCTGCCGGAGACTTTGCTCGAGAGCGAGCTCTTCGGCCACGAAAAAGGCGCGTTTACCGGTGCGACGGCGAAGCGGGCCGGCAGGTTCGAGGCGGCGGACCAAGGGACTCTGTTCCTGGATGAGATCGGAGAGCTGACGCCGGGGATGCAGGTAAAGCTCCTCCGCGTGTTACAGGAACGCGAGTTCGAAAGGCTCGGGGGAAACCAAACGATCAAGATTGATGTCCGCGTTATTACGGCAACGAACCGCAATATCGAACAGGCTGTCAAGGAAGGGAAGTTTCGGGAAGACCTCTATTACCGGCTGAATGTCGTGTCGTTGATCATACCGCCTCTCCGCGATCGCAAGGAAGATATCCCCGCGCTCCTGGACCATTTCATCAAAAAGTACGCAGAGGAGAACAAGAAACAGATCGAAGGCGTGACCGCAGAGGCCAGGGACCTGCTTATGCGCTATTCCTATCCCGGCAATGTTCGCGAACTTGAAAATATCATTGAGCGTGCCATTGTGCTCACGAAAAAGGGCATCATCACAACAACCGATCTCCCTATCCATGTGAGGGCAGGTACGAGCGAAGGCGAACGACCTGCCCAAGCGCTGAAAAACTCGCTGAATGAGACTCTCGATACAGTTGAACGCGGCCTGATTATCGAGGCGCTCAAAGAGTCAGGTGGGATACAGACACGGGCCGCCGAAAAGCTCGGGATTAGTGAACGGGTACTCAGGTATAAGCTGAAGAAGTATGACATCAGAGAACGATAGGTTAAATTCCCTGGTCTGAATAGCTTGCCAATCACTTCCTGACCGCATCTATGGTTTGTTCTGCCAGATCGGGTATTTCGAATTGTAGGCTTTCCACCTTCAGTGTATGAAGTCATGGCCATAGCCTATGGTTCAATATTCTCTCAGTAACGACAGGATAAAACGTCCCGCCGTGCCCTGTAACTCGGTTGCAGACGACTGACTCGTCTCTGCCTGATCCCACCTTCTTGTTCTTATTCTCTCCTGTTCATTTCGTACTCCGTAAGTAGTATTCTGCGCTTATAGAACGCTCCTCTTGACCCCGGATATGCATTTCTGTATGATTGATATATTCTGCATACATTACTGTCACTACCATGATAATAGATAAATCAATATTCGGTCTTCGCTTTCGGTCGAACGCTGAGCTCCATCCGACGCAGCAGGAACTCAGCGGTTTCCTCGAGAGCATGAAAAAGGAAGGCAGGCGGGAAGTGCACGGCGACGACCTGTCAACATATCGTGAATTGCTTAAAGATGTTCAGGTATTCGAGCACCATCAGATGCAAGACAGTGTGCGACAGGACGTCAGGAGTAAAATGTTCTATGGTGTGCTTATCCATTCCCGCTTTGTGAATCCTGCCCTCAAATCGGCGGTGGAGCAGTACAAATATCTTTTGCGAACGCTCTTAGCGCTCGATTTTAAGAAGCCCGCGGTCTTCATTCAGTCAGCCGAAAAAGAGATAAGAACGCTCAATCCAAAAAATCAGGATCACGCGGTCAGGCTGGCCAGACTTCGGGATATGGTTGACGCGCGGAAGGAGACTCTTGGAACACTCAAGAGACGTTGGGCTGCATTGGCAGAAGAGCTGAGCAACATTGCTCTGTACATCAGGGACAATCTGGTTAAGATCGAACAACTCTGTGAAGCATCCATCGTTATTCTCGTGGACTTGCAGATCAAGCGGAAGAAAGAGAACCAGCTGATCGAGGAGATCAAAACGCACTTTAAGGATCACCTCAAGGATTCCCTGCATCAGGGTCCGATCACCAAGCAATACCTCGAAACCGTTAAAAAAGACGTCGGCATACTGTCGAAGGAAATATCGGCCACCTTCAGGGAAGATGTTTTCGCCCTGACGGGGTTATATGAAGCCATCCACGATCACTCAAAGAAAATCGTCCACGAGATCGATACTTTGATGGCCAATTTCAGGGGGGGGAAAGAGAAAAGCTTCGAAGATGATAGGGTAATCCTGGAGCAGATCGAGCAAGTCCTTGTATCGCTTATTTCAAATTTTCATTTCGAGTTGACGGCGGCAGAAATTCGCACGGAAACTGCGTATAAAGATATCCTCTTGGAAAAAAGGAAAGAAATGCTCGATTACGTCTTTGAATTGTTGCATAAGGAACGCAGGTCTCGCAGCAATCGAAGAAAAGGTGAAGATCGAAGAAGATTCGATGATCCAAACCACAAGGGGCCCGAGCGAAGGAGTGGAAAGGACAGGAGATCAAAGAAAAACCGCAGAAAATCATTAAATCTTTCATCATGAGGCTTTAATAGCGGCGGAAAGATAGCGTAGAGCAATTCATATTTGAGAGCCATGCGTATTGTCTGATCAGCACAGCAGAGCCAGGGAAAATCATAGAATGACTAACCTTATTGAAGAACTAAAAGAAGAACACAAAATCATACTTGATATTCTCAATCAGGTTAAGACTTTGGGAATTTCATCAAAAACTGGACAGAAGAAACTTCTATCGGCAAGAGATCTGTTAATATCACATATGAATAAAGAGGATGAGAGATATTATCCTGCATTAACGAGAGCAGCAGCTAACAATAAAGATTTAAAGATAACGCTAGATTATTTTATTAAGGATATGGAAGTTGTCAGTAAAAATGCAATGTATTTATTTAAAAAATATTCTCAAGGCGGAGATGAAGCAGAGTTTGCTGGAGATGTCAAATTACTTTATATGACACTTAAAGACAGGATACGCATTGAGGAGGATACTCTATTTAAGAAATTCAATCAGATAAGCGAATCATAGCAGACACTCGTTTTCCTTTGCATGGGCACGCGTGTTTAGCGATAAGCAATGAAGTTCAGTCCCTCCTTTAATTTGCGCCAATGTCATGACATGCTGCAGAACTTTCGTAGCTGGCAATAAATAATCGAGACAGCCGCTCTACTTAAAAAGGTGTCGACGGGAAGATGGGAAAAGACGCCTCCAAGTCTATTGTCCGGAATATGATGATTGAATTTGCCAATCAGACCGGACTGTTGTCTGCCATGGAATTGCCAAGGCGCTACTTATGGACTGACGCTTTTGCAGTCTGCAACTTCCTGGAACTGTATCGCCAAACGAGTGATGAGCAATATAAGAAACTCGCGCTGCACCTCGTCGATCAGGTCCATAACGTGCTCGGACGATACCGTGACGATGACCCGCGAACCGGCTGGATCAGTGGTCTCGATGAGCAGGAGGGCCGATTGCACCCCACAAGAGGGGGGTTAAGGATCGGGAAGGGAATGAACGAACGCAGGCCCGATGATCCTTATGATGAACAGTTAGAGTGGGATCGGGACGGACAGTATTATCATTACCTGACGAAATGGATGCATGCTCTCAATCAGGTAAGCCGCATAACTGCGGATTCAATTTATAATAGATGGGCGATTGAACTTGCAAAAACGGCACATGCCAAGTTTACCTATGTTCCATCGTACGGTGATCAGAAACGCATGTACTGGAAAATGAGCACTGACCTCTCGTATCCAGTTGTATTAACGATGGGGCATCACGATCCTCTTGACGGCTTCATCACATACCTCCAGCTTCAGGCAACCGCTGAAAAAGATTCAATTAAATCAAAATGGTTTGACCTCAGCGCAGAAATTACCGACATGGTCAATATCTGTAAGGGGAAAAATTGGGCAACAGATGACCCCCTTGGTATCGGTGAGATCTTGAGTGCCGCATACAAATTGGCTCAATTGATAATAACCGAAGGATTTGAACAAGTCGACCTTCTGGATGTTCTATTACATGCCTCCCTCGTTGGCTTGCAATCCTATGTGAGAACAAATCCCCTGAAGATGCCGGCCAATTACCGACTTGCATTTCGTGAGTTAGGATTGTCTGTTGGATTACACGCAATTGAGAAGTTGCTGGGACTAGTTAAGCATACTTCGCTCGATTCAAGAATGAAGCGTCTTCTGCAGTCGCGAACTGAAAATCTACTGCAGTATGCGTCGCTTAGTAACATTATTGAGGCTTATTGGCTTGAACCCGCAAACAGACGGACGAGCGAGTGGATGGCACATCGTGATATAAACATGGTGATGTTGGCTACGAGTCTGGCCCCTGATGTATATCTTTCACTTTAATTATGCAGGGAGACCACAGTTCCACGGCTTTAGCCATCGAATCCTCATGATATGAAATCTTTATATTCTGATATTATGTTGCAGCATCACTTTCTTGCCGCTCTTCACAGAATTCACAAGCTTTGTAAAATCGGGTATTTTAATCGTAATTATATCTCTATCGGTGCAGGAATCCCCGGCCGCAGTCTATTGTGTTGATATTTAATCACTTCGATATGATAAAAAATCGCCCCGTGTCCTCTGTGATCCCCTCGGGGATAACCACTTCTCCTGTGCAGATTACCCTTTCCCAAATCACAAATCAGCACCCATGGAACGCTTCTCTTGACCTCAGTCCTACATTTCTGTATGATTTATATACAATGACGATAAACAAATCCATATTCGGACTTCGCTTGCAGTCGCACCCTGAACTCTATCCATCGAATGAGGAGCTCAGGGCATTCATCGTAAGCATCAAAAAGAATGGTGGGCAGGAAGCACACGGCAGCGACCTGGCAAAGTATGGTGAGCTGCTCAAAGAAGTGAAGCAGGACTTCCAGGGGAAAATGTTCTACGGCGTACTGAGCCATTCCCGGTTTGTCAATCCTGCTCTCAAGTCGGCAGTGGAGCAGTACAAATATCTCTTGCACTCACTCATAATGCTCGATTTGAAGAAGCCAAAGGTGTTCATCAGACGCTGGGCAGCGTTATCAGAAGAGTTAAGCAACATTGCGCTGTACATCAGGGACAATCTGCTCAAGATCGAAAAACTTTGCGAAGCGTCCATCGTT
This sequence comes from Nitrospirota bacterium, assembly GCA_035498715.1. Classification (GTDB taxonomy): domain Bacteria; phylum Nitrospirota; class UBA9217; order UBA9217; family UBA9217; genus DASPSR01. The sequence goes on along the minus strand of DATJZV010000065.1, from coordinate 13,476 downwards.
ATCCTTGTAGACCTCCAGATTGAGAAGAAGTTTGAGGGCCAGCTGATCGAGGAGATCAGGACACACTTCAAGGAACATCTCAAGGATTCCCTGCACCACGGTCCGATCGCCGACCAATACCTCGAATCTGTTAAAAAAGACGTCAGTATTCTCTCGAAGGAAATATCCGTAATTCTCAGGGAAGACGTTTACACCCTCCAAAATATGTACGAATCAATTTATAGTCACGTAAAGAAAATCGCACGCCAAATAGAAACCTTGATGGATAAGTTCAAGAGCAGGAAAGGCAAAAACTTCGAGGATGACTGGAGACTCTTGGAGCAGGTCGAGCAGGCACTTGTTTCGCTCATTTCAGAATATCACTTTGAGTTGACAGCGACAGAAATTCACACCGAAACTGCGCATGAAGATATCCTCATGGAAAAGAGGAAAGAGATGCTCGATCGCCTCTTTGAACTGCTGCAGAAAGAACGGAGGTCTCGCGACAATCGAAGAACTGGTGAAGATCGAAGAAGATCCAATGACCCAAACCACAATGGTCCCGAGCGCAGAAGTGGAAAGGACAGAAGATCCAAGAAAAATCGAAGAATATCATTAAATCTTTCGTCATGAGATCTTGCACGATCTGAAAATGTCTTCCTGTAATCTACAGTGGTCGGATCTTTTGGAAATTGCATGCCACTCATGCGAGCCTCATCGCACAAATAAAATATGTTTTATGAAGTCTCAACTGACAGTCAAATAGAAATCGTCGCGGCATTGGCCAAGGAAATTTGGACCGAGCATTACATCCCCATTATCGGCAAAAAACAGGTCGACTACATGCTCGACAAGTTCCAGTCCAAACAGGCTATCTTAGAACAGATCAGGACCGGCGTCCTCTATTTCTTAATGAAGGAGCGCGATGAATTCATTGGCTATATTGCTGCCCAGCCGAAGGGCGTTGAACTATTTTTAAGCAAGATTTATATAAAATCCTCGAGACGGGCCAAAGGATACGGTAAGAAAGCGGTTCAATTTGCTGAAATGCTCGCACAGGAAAGAGGGCTACGGAAAATTGTTCTCACAGTAAACAAGAACAATGTCATCGCTATCAAGGTGTATGAAAAGATTGGATTCAGGAATGCCGGTTCCCTCGTTCAGGACATCGGCAGTGGTTTTGTCATGGACGACTATAAAATGGAGAAAACGGTCGGACAGCCTGACAAATAGGGATTCATCCATGTTCACTCAACCTGCCAGCGGGCTCCTCGGACGATATTGCCGCACTGATGCAGGTCCGTGCATCAAGATATAGCACACCTCACATTTCTCAGTTCGCTTTCTTCACATGCTCATGCTTCATGATATGGTCCTTGCAGTATCCGAGTCCGCCGCATTCTGAGCAGTACCTAAACTCCATCTGAGGATGGGACAGGTCGGTAATGCCGCAGATGGTGCATTTGTGAAAAGGTTCTTTCGTAGCGGAATATCCCTGCACCTGCATAGTCATGCGCCGACTTCCCGACTTCATTCTCCAGAAGATGTCCTTGCCGAAGAACAGGAAGAAGTTAGTGATCGAAGCGAGCACGAGCAGACGGATACTCCATGACCCGAAAAGAAGCTCATAGGCGTATCCAATCCAGGTAATGAATGCAAGCCATTTTATCTTTATTGGAATAATGAAGAATATATAGAGTTGAAAATCAGGAAAGAGGAAGGCGAAGGCCAAAAACACGGAGCCGCCGATGAACAGGTTTGTCGCCGGATACAGTGGCATGATGAACGATGCCGCAACGGTGACGACATAGCCGATGAGGAGAAAGAGGTTGTATCTGAAAGCACCCCAGTGGCCTTCCAGAGCGCTCCCCATAAGGTAGAACAGGTACCAGGCGAAAAAGGCGAAGATCGGGTTTGTGAGGGGAGGAATGAACAGGAACGTGATAAGCCGCCACCATTCGCCCATCATGACACGGTCGGGGATCAGGACTACGCGTTCAAGAACGAACCTGCCCGATATGGCGAACAGGAAAAATAAGACCTGTCCGATGATAAGGTACAAGGTCAGGTTCGAGATCGCATATCGCCGTAATTTTCTTTCCAGTTTGTCTAGCAGGCTCATTGAACACTCCATTCACAATTAGTCTTGATAGCTCTATTAAGCGCTGATTATTTCTCCGTTCAGCGATGTTAGCTTGCCGGAAGCGTCAAATTCAGCGCTCAGCTGATCTCCGGATCCAAGCTCGCAGGTTACCGTCGGACCCGTTTCAACAGGTGACAGGCCCTTCATGCGAAAATAAGATAAAAGGGCATTCCGGTGGTTGAATTCGTAGAGGGAAACAAGGTCTGACAATTTTCGGGTCAGGCCTGCAACATCAAACGGCGGCTGAGCATCGATGCTCTTGTCAAAGAGCAGGACATAGATAGCACCTCCCTCATAAGGGTCGCGGTAATAGCAACTCGCTTTGCAGACCTCCGATGCAATCAGGGAAATGATCTGTCCATCGGCTTTGTTAAGGTCAAGGGATGGGGAACAGAATTCCCGCACATCTTCTTTTTCTCCCCAGTCCTTCAGTTGAAACGCCGATGTGAGGAGATGGACTGGCATATCCGGCTGCTCGTCGGACCATGCCCAAAGCCAGGTGAGTGTATTACCCGATTCGGTTCCGAGCACCTGGAATGGGACTGCGAGTCCGTTACTGAAGCGGATTGCGCCGGCGTCAATATCCAACTCCCTGGTGTGCTCGCCGATCAGCCGATCTAACTTATCCTGTTTTTCAAGCGAGATGAGAGCATAGTGCTCGAGGTAATCCGTAATCTTTGCCATTTCTACCTCATGCGGTTGATTGAGCGTGTAACTATACTGTCAAAAAGCAATGTTTGTCAAGGATAACGGGAACATACCGGACTTGCGGATGGCAGCAGGGTTTATCGGAAAATTGAAGGAAACCTCAGTATGCACGTAACCAAAAGCAGTCCGTGAAACAAAGGCAAAATAAAAAAAATCAATAAAAGGTATGAATTATACCAGCAAATAATGCCCAGCAGCCATTTTATAATGATTTACATTAAGCCGACTCCACTCTGTTCCTGCCCTTTTTCTTTGCTTCATACATGGCAAGGTCTGCTGCATGTACCAACTTGTCTTTATTGTCGATGGAAGGGTCAGGTATTCCGGCGACGCCGATGCTCACGGTGATCTTGCCTTCTTGTACGCCACTGAATGTGTGCTGTGCTATAGCATTGAGGATCCTCGTCGCGGCCAAGTTGGCTTTTTCTTTTGGTGTGTTCGGACTCAGGACGATAAATTCCTCGCCGCCCCACCGTGCCGGTGTATCGACCTCGCGTATCGTTGCCTGGATGAGCTGTGCAATCTCCCGGAGCACAGAATCGCCTCCCTGATGCCCGCAGGAATCGTTCACCCTCTTAAAATGATCGATATCGATCATGAGGCAGCTCAAAGAGCTCTGATATCGAGCGGCCCGTTTGAATTCGCTCTCAAGAACGACTTCAAACCGTCTCCGATTGTAAAGACCGGTGAGCGAATCCATGATCGCGAGGGCCTCAACCCGCGTCAGCATATCCTCAAGCTGACGGTTCTTCTGTTTCAGTTCATCCTCCTGTATCTTTGTCCTGAGTCGTACATAAATCCGGGCATTAAGCTCGTTCTCATCAAAGGGTTTGGGAAGGTAGTCGTCGGCCCCGGCCTCCAGACTGGTGACCTTGTCGCTAACGGTGTCCTTGGCGGTCAGCATGATGATGGGAATGCTGCGCGTGTTATGGTCCATTTTCATCCACCGGCAGACTTCGTTGCCATCTATATCCGGCAGCACAAGGTCAAGCAGGACAATGTCTACCTTCTTAGTCCTCGCGGTCTTGATCGCGGATATGCCGTCCTCAACCCAAAAAACATCATATCCGTTCTTGTCTAAAAAATGTCTGATGACATCCGCCTGTGCCTTATTGTCTTCAACGAGAAGAATGTTTGCCTTTGCCATATATTCGCCGCGACCTAAAAGAGCGGAATAATACTGTTATGGATTATGTCATAAAGCCGTTAAGATTTCAATGTTTTTCAAATATATCCAGTAGGATCCATTTATCGAATGTAGAAAGGTGATCCAAGAAGGGGACGATGGATTCATGAAGCAGAATAAGAAGGGAGACGAGCTATGATCCGTAAACATGGCCCGCTATCTGCCAGTGAAGGAACTGTTGGATCTCATCAGCCGCGGATTTAGCCAGCATATTTACATATTCGTCTTGATCATGAAGAGCCCACTCTAGGATCGGCCTTACCTTATCTTCATCCAGAGCACGAAAGCGACGGGCGAGATGGCCCAAGCTCATCACGGCGTTTCCCCGGACCTTATAATGATCATGCGTGCTTAGCCTGAGGCAGACTTCCTGGGCTAGTGCTAAATCTGAAGCGGAAAGGGCAACCGTGATCGATACAAACTGGAGTTCATCCGGGTCATTCCTCGTGATCGCGGCATGCACGTCGTCGCTCGTGAAGCTTTCAAGATCCTGGAATCGGACTGTCATAAGTAAGGCATCCTGCTTTCTGTTCCAACTACTAATCAATAATAATTATATGATATAAGGGATGTCGCATTTCGTCAAGGCAGGTTCTCGCGTCGCCATGCATGGTCAGAAAATACTTACTGGTTTCTGGTTATATGTATTATAATAGCACTATAGGCACAAGAAACTGCATAGTGACCCTGTCTTTCCACTACGGCAAATGTCGAGATGTTATTAGAGAGGATGAGGCTCCTAATTCGTGATCCATCAGGAAATGATAAAAAAATGACAAAATCTATGCGTTGACGAGGCTGTAAAAAATCCGGGGATCCGAGGTGACAAACCACAGATGGACACGGAATGAGTATTAACAGCTCATTCAGACGGGGATGCCGGTTTTTTTATCGCTGCAGGCACGAATAAGGGGGGCAATGCATGACCATCTTCGATGCTATAAAAAACCGACGTAGCATTCGGGATTATAGGGATCAAGATATTCCCGAAAAAGCGATTGATGCTTTGATCGAAGCAATCCGCTGGGCGCCGAGCGCGGGAAATATGCAGAGTAGAAAGTTCTATTTTATTTTTAATAAAGATGTTAGGAATAAGCTCGCAAAAGCAGCGCTGAATCAGCATTTTATAGCGCACGCACCGCTTGCGGTCGTCGCCTGCCTGGATCGAAGCATCGCAGTCCGTTATGGCGATCGAGGCGTGAATCTCTACAGCATTCAGGATGTGGCTGCAAGTGTCATGAATTTGATGCTCATGGCACATGAACTAGGACTCGGCAGTGTATGGGTAGGGGCATTTAATGAATTTGAGGTCTTTGACATGCTGGCTATGCCTCACAACCTCAGGCCAATAGCCATAATCCCTGTCGGTTATCCTTCGAAAATACCAAGGCCGACACCGAGGGCCCCGCAGAATGAGATTGTTGAATTTGTTAAATAAAGGATAATCCCTCACTCGTCCAGCCACGGACTCAATGTAATGTAACGCTCAGTGTCCTTGAAAAATTCTACCGTTGCGGACACCCCTTTAAATAATCAATGCAAGCCGCCATGAGTTGTTGTTGGAATATGTGACGAATCCTGTGTGAAATGAAATATCTATCCGCCAGTCGCGTTCTGTCGGGATCTTGCTGTTCATAGTTGCTCAGTTGATATCGCCAGCACCCCCAGCATAGGAGTTTACTCTGTCAACGCTTAGCAGGTAAGGAATAAAATATGTTCATTGGGATAGGGGGTCAAATACAATAAATCCAAAAAGGCAGGTAAGCTTGGGGAGAAGAAAGTTCCTGTGTAACAGAACCAAGGCATACATGAGTGCGAGAAGAATTTATAGAAGCCACTAATATCTGACAGAGCCTGCCATGTACATCATTACGCGCCAACGTTAACGGTTCGCTGCTTTGTTTCGCGTATTTGTTTTAGGGACTTGCTCCACTCGCTGAAAGTTCTTGCTATAGATCTTTTCATAGGTTCGATGAAACTCAAAGGTCTTTCTTATTTCTTTAAACAGTGGCCACTCCCTGTAACTGATGTCTTGTGCTTCATTTGGTCCGATTTTTTCCATTAGTTTGATGGCGAGATTGAAATTGTCGGATAGTACGGCCACGGCAAGCTGGAACTTGTCACTACTGCCGGTCCAGTCATCTTTGGTGAGAATTAATGAACAGATATTTTCCTGCTTGTTCATCTTGTAGGCTAAAGCTCTATTGAGGACGAAGGTTCTCCTCGTTTCATCGCTATAATACTTATCTAAAGTCAGTGTAGCAAAGTCGAGGAGGGCTATAGCCAGATCATATCTGCCTACCGCAATGAGATTGTGCGTAATTGAATTCAAATTGTTATCAGCCTTTTCAAGCTCTTCCGGCTTGAATTTCCTCCAGATGCGATGGGCGAGCTTTACACCGATCTCGTAGATGCATACATAGGCTGAATCAAAATAGTCTGGACTGACCGAAAGCGTATCTCCAACTTTGACTGTTTTATCGATGGGGATGCCGTTTTCTTTGCAGACCGTTAAATAGTGATCTGATACGACGCCATTGCGGTGAATGAAAAGATTTCTTCGCTCAGTGACCTCGATGAAATCGCGCCAGATCTGCGAAAATTCCTTTCTTAATTGAACACCGAAGGTATTTTCAAGCCACGCGAACTGTTCTATATAGCTCTTGTGGAGCAACCGCTCTATTTCCCGGTCGAGCATGTACTCTTTGGCAGCATCGATAGAATTGAATTCAATGAGTTGAACAAACGATAGGCTATTTTCTGCTCTGCTGAGCAGTTCGGGCTTTGTGTAATATAATGCCCGTATAAGACGCGCCAGATATGCATCGAATTGAGTGACCAGCGAGACGATGAAACTCCGGGGCAGGAGTGACAGCGTTAGTGCGGCGTTCTCACGCTGCCGTTTCAAATTATCATATTTGAATGTATATTGCCGTTCTATATCGTAAGAAGCGTAGTTGTCTGTCTCCTCGAGCAGCGTCGCATGTTTATCAAGGAATTCGACAATCGTCTCCGATATTTTTTCCTGTGCTGTCGTGGTGACCTTGAGGGCCAGCACCAGAGAAGTGGAAAGGCTGTCAATCTGCTTGAGGAAGGATACGAGCTCTTCACTAATAGAGACTGGGGAACCATTCGGCTTGCCGTTGCCGGAAAGTGATTTCGCTAAGGCACCTTCTTCAGGCATAGGTTTCTCCAGACTACGGTCCGCCGCACTGCTATGGCAGCATGTCACAACAAATTTGTTCTAAACTACTATTATCCGCAACCTGCTGTTATTACTATACAATAAATAAGCCGATCTTGCAAGGAAGATTCAAGAAAAAAGGGTAGGCATAACGACGTAAGATTTACGCAAGCGAAACGGCCCCGGCTCCAAGGATTGACTCGATCTCGCTGATAAGTTGGTCTGAGGGATTTACGCGGATATCCCTGCCTACTGAGATGAGAGATTCTTTACGTGTAGGATTCTGGAGTCGGAGATAGACAGGGATTTCCCCTTTATAACGCAGGAGAATGTCCTTAACTTTGAGGAGGTCGTCCTGGGTCATACCCGTTGCGCTGAAGCGGATATCTATCCTGGTCGTGCCCTTCTTCTTCACATCTTTTAAGAGGTGGATACGCACGGCCTTGATCTTACTACCCTGTTCGCTCTTATCAAGCATGCCTGCCACGATAAGAGGGGTGTCGGTCAGGAGTAGGTGGTGTGCTGTCCGATACAGATCGGGGAAGACAATCACCTCAACATTACCGTTCAGGTCTTCCAGGTTCATGATGGCCATCTTGTCGCCTTTTTTGGTTATTTTCTGCTTTAAACCTGCAATAATGCCGCAGATGGTCACCTCTTTGCCGTCGGGGGTCTGTTCAAGCGTCTCGGTCGTGATCGTGGCGTAGCGCGCGATATCGGCCTGGAACGCGGCAAGGGGATGGCCGGAGATGTAGAAGCCCATGCTTTCTTTTTCGTGCCCGAGGAGCTGGTTTTCATTCCATTCAGGAACGTCCGGAAGTTCGGGGTCCTTCTGTTCGCCGATGGAGTCAAAGATGTTGAACTGGCCCATGGCCTCCTGTTCCTGATGTTTGGATGCCTGTTCCATCATCATATCTATGGCGTCCATCATCTGGGACCGGCGGGCTCCTGTGAAATCGAAAGCGCCACATTTGATGAGCGCCTCGATCACGCGTCGGTTCACCCTCCGCTGGTCGACCTTTCTGCAGAAATCGGCCAGCGACGTGAATGCGCCTTTTGTCGACCTCGCTTCTTTGATGGCCTCGATGGCCGACATGCCGATGTTCTTGACAGCGGCAAGGCCGAAGCGTATGGAACCGATCGTGCTGCCCGATTGAACCGCGTCACGATCATGAGCATCGACCACGGTGAAGTCCCACATGCTCTTGTTCGCATCCGGCGGGAGAATATCAATGCCCATCTGGCGCGCTTCGTAGATATACTTCACGACTTTGTCCGTGTCCTGGACTTCGCTCGTGAGCAGGGCAGCCATGTATTCGACAGGATAGTGTGCCTTGAGGTATGCAGTCTGATACGAAATGAGGGCATAGGCCGCGCTGTGCGATTTGTTGAATCCGTACTCCGCGAATTTTTCCATAAGGTCGAAGATCTTTTCGGCCTTGGCAGCAGGAATCTTTTTCTCCTGGGCCCCCCGCATGAACCGTTCCTTCTGCTTCGCCATCTCTTCAGGCAGTTTCTTCCCCATGGCACGGCGGAGAAGGTCGGCTTCACCGAGAGAATAACCGGCCAGGTCGCTCGCGATCTGCATGACCTGCTCCTGGTAAACGATGACGCCGTAGGTGTCTTTCAGGATGGGTTCCAGCCTTGGGAGTTCGTAGGAAATTTTGGTCGCGCCTTTCTTGCGCTTGATGAAATCGTCTACCATACCGCTCCCGAGCGGGCCCGGACGGTAGAGGGCTACGAGCGCGATCAGGTCCTCGAAACATTGAGGCTTCATCTTAACAACGATATCCCTCATGCCTGAGGATTCGAGCTGGAAAATACCGGCGGTCTCTCCGCGTGAGAGTAGCTCGTAGGTCTTCGCATCATCCATCGGAATTCGCTGTATGGCGAACTGGTCGGCTGAGGCCAGAGGGGCCTCTGCGAGCCGCAGGTTGATGAGTTCGACGGCCTTGTGGATCACAGTCAGCGTACGAAGCCCCAGGAAGTCGAACTTGACGAGGCCGATCTTTTCCACACCTTTCATGTCGAATTGGGTTATAATCTCGTCCTTCGGCGTCTTGTAGAGCGGGAGGTATTCGGTCAGCGGCTCCTGCGAAATGACCACACCCGCCGCGTGCTTGGAGGCGTGTCTCACCTGCCCTTCAAGATTAAGGGCGATTTCCATGAGCTCGGCCATACGGGAGTCTTTCGTGACTTCTTTGAGCCGCGGTTCTTGTTTCATGGCCTGATCGAGCGTTATATTGAGCGTTGTTGGCACAAGCTTGGCGACCCTGTCCACCTCTGAGTAGGGAATGTCAAGCACTCGGCCAACGTCACGGATAACGCCCTTTGCCATCATGGTGCCGTATGTGATGATCTGGGTCACATGGTCCTGGCCGTATTTCTCGGTGACGTACTTCAGAACCTCGTCCCGCCGGTCCATGCAGAAGTCCACATCGATGTCCGGCATGCTGATGCGCTCCGGGTTCAGGAATCGTTCAAACAGAAGGTTGTAGGGCAGGGGATCGAGGTCGGTGATCCGAAGGCAGTAGGCGACGAGACTGCCGGCGGCTGATCCGCGCCCCGGTCCGACGGGAATGTTGTGCTCCTTGGCGTAACGGATAAAGTCCCAGACGATGAGGAAATATCCGGCGAAACCCATCTTTCCGATCATCTCGATCTCGAACTCAAGCCGTTTTTTATACACCTCGGGGTCAAAGTTCCCTGTGCCGCGAACGGCCTCGATCTCCTTGAAGCGCTCTTCGAGCCCTTTTCGCGCGAGTTCCGCCATATAGGTTACGCGAGTATACCCCTCGGGCACGGGGAAGTGGGGCAGGTGGTACTTGCCGAGTTCAAGTTCCAGATTGCATCGTTCAGCTATGGCGATGGTGTTCGTCACAGCCTCGGGGATGTGGGCGAAGGCCTTTTTCATTTCCTCGGGCGATCGCATGTAAAAGGTCTCTGACGAGAAGGTCATCCTGTTCGCATCCTTCACGGTTTTTCCGGTCTGGATGCAGAGCAGCGCATCGTGAGACTTGTGATCGCCCTTGTCAAGATAGTGGCAGTCGTTCGTAGCAATCACGGGAATGCCCGCGTCCTTCGATAGACGGATCAGTTCTTCGTTAGCCTTTAACTGTTCCGGGATGCCGTTCTCCTGAAGTTCAAGGTAGAAGTTTTCCTTACCCAAAATGTTCTGATATTCAAGCGCAGCCCTTTTGGCGTCCTCATACCTGCCCTGAAGAAGAAGGGTGGGGATCTCCCCACCAAGGCAAGCGGTCGATGCGATTAGCCCTTCGTGGTGTTCGGCCAGAAGCTGCTTGTCAATGCGCGGCCGGTAATAGAAACCTTCCAGGTATCCGGCGGTTACGAGCTTCACGAGATTCTTATACCCCGTCTTATTTCTTGCGATCAGAATAAGATGGTAGGACGCCTCTTCGTTTCTCCCTGTCGGGCTTGATTTATCAAAGCGGGACCCTGGGGCCACGTATATTTCGCAACCGATGATCGGCTTGATGCCGGCCTTCGTTGCCTTCTGGTAGAAATCGAGAGCACCAAAGAGGTTCCCATGGTCGGTAACAGCAACAGCCGGCATACGGTACTCAACGGCTTTTTTAATGAGATTGTCGATGCTAATGGCGCCGTCAAGAAGACTGTACTCGGTGTGAAGGTGAAGGTGGACGAAATCGGCGTGATGCATAGGGTTTATGGGAGCACGAAATCCTAAGCACGAAAAACTTAACAAGTCGACGATTCAATGTCAAAAATCCTCTGAACTTTGAATAGTAGATTGTATTTAGGATTTCAATATTCGAATTTAGGATATCAACTCTGCAGTAAAGAATTGGAGGCGGCGATCGGATTTGAACCGATGAATGAAGGTTTTGCAGACCTCTGCCTTAGCCACTTGGCTACGCCGCCTTGAAAAAACAAAAAAGTTAAAAGTTAAAAGTTTTATGCCGCCCTGCTTGGGAACTTTTAACTTCCTGACGAGATTCTATGGAGAGAGTGACGGGAGTCGAGCCTGTGACCACAACCTTGGCCTGGTGCCTGGTTTATCCGTGCTGCCATTTACCGCCTTACCCTCTTTCCTTATTTCAAACCCTTAAGCGTTGCAGGGGTTACCGGTTTTCTGTACTTTACCGGCTGTTCCCATCCTCTTCTAATGACACATAAACTGGGCAATGCCAAGTGATTGAGATGAGAAGAATATTAATGGAAAAAGGGTGTTGTGTCAAGTTTAAAAAAAGTTTCGTTACGTCATGTTTAGTTGATGACATTCGGAAGTAAGGCCTGTGTTAGTGTTTTCTTATCACACTTTAATCATTAAATGACAAAATTACTATGGGTCAAGTCCAGCCATGCTAAATTAAAAAATAATATGTAGCAGGAGGAATAAAGCGTGTGAAAAAGCCGTCTTCGACACATAAAAATCTATGATAGAGCCGACTTTTTCAGAGACAACGCAGGGACGCCAAGACTATCGCTCTATTTCTCATCATGTGAAAGGACTCATGCTCTATGCCGCACCTATAAGAAATTCGACAATGACGTGCACAAGATTTGTCTCATATTCATCCGAGTAGTCGGTCATGGCGATCTACTGAGACGTAGAGGTGATTACGTTGCCGATAGCTGAACAAAGCATATAAGAATATCAATGGCAATATGCTTATAGAGATTACACCAGCCTTACAGAATCTCTAATTTGTCTTATCGATAATAAAACAAGGCCGTTAGGAACTTCCGCAGAAATATCGGGCGGGAGAAGCAGGGCACTCTTCGATAGTATGAATCTTGTATTTATAATAATAGTGTAACTACTTTTTCATAGAATTGTAACAATAGGAAGCTAAAATAATGCCAGAAATTACATCGGTCCGTCCCTTGATTCTACTGTAGACCGTTCAATTAGGAAAAGAACAGCTATAAACAGCGGTCTTATATTTGACCAATGACCGAAGGGGCACGAAGTGAAAATAAAACTATATTTACTCGGTTTACTTCTTGCCATCAGCTGCCCCGCGCATGCCTATGCCGATACTGTGAAGATGAGTATCCAACCGAACGGGAGGGGGAGCTTTTGCCTAACAGGAGAAAATGTCGTAGGCGTACAGGAACTTGACATCGAGATTGACTACGATTTCGGCCTTCTGGAGAATCCCTACGTGTTAATAAATGGAGGAGATCTGACGCAATTAAATGTCGATTCACCGGGGAAGCTATTCATAAGTATTTTTCGACCGGTCGCAGATCCCATTCTCCAGGTCATTATAAACTTCGATGCAAAGACAGATAAGGTGGGTGGTATCGATCGCATATCCGCGAGTTCCAAAAGCAGGACCAAGTGGCCATCCGGGCCGGATGAGGACTTTCCCTCATCTTCGGATGGCGCTGATGCCGGATTTGCTGAAGTATCTGCATCCGGTTCTGGCACAACAAGAGCTGGCGGAAACGGCCTTGAGGAACTAGTTCCGATTGTGAAATCAGAGGTCGTGTCCGATGGCAACAGGGGAACCGATAGGTTTTTATCCGCGACGACTGGATCGGTTTCATCGGTGGGTGCTCATAATATGGTTCTTACAGATGAGATGATAGCTCTTATACATGAAGAAAAGAACGTGTTGCAGCGGTTCAGGCAATTCAATGGAACGAAAGGGCTCAGATCTTTTGCCGCTCTCTTCGGGAAGCGTGATGGTTACAGGGTTGTGCAAGAGCCGCCAATCGCAATCTCTGATGGGAAAACGCCGGTCACGATCAAGATGGAAGTTCAACCGGAAGGAGTGCGTACTGCCGGGATCGCTCTGGCCGATGCTACACTCATATCGAATGAAGCAAACGGAAAAGGCATGGTCATCACCGTCCTGCCGAGCGAAGGGACATGGGACGCGCGGCTTGTCATAGTGGCGGGCCAAGAAATACTGGGCTATCCGCTCGTCGTTGCCCCGCCAGTGAAACTTACGAGCGATATCAATGAAAGTAATTTCATCGATGCACTGCAGGAATACATTAGCAACCAATCATCGACATTTCAGCAGGTGGACAAAATTTATATTTCAGAGTATATATTCACGGCTAATTACCTTGCCGACATGCTCAAGAAAGATCGATTGTCAGTCCCGCAGCATTGATCAAGAGCATGTCAGGCAGTTAGAGCCACATGCAGGAAAATGATTTTGGCTTGCCATTAAATGGTGATAACTCTATATGAAATCGATAGATCGCACGCTGGTCTGGATTACAAGAAAATTGTCAACCGCCTTGGCCAAGAGTACCAGAAAAAAAATGTTTTTAAGA
>DATJZV010000064.1:0-5522 GCA_035498715.1 Nitrospirota bacterium | reverse complement strand
GAGTTTCAGTGATGTCGTCTAAAGTAACAAACTGTCTATAGACACAATACTATCAATGGTCTATGATGTCAAGTGATATTGAATGAAAAGTGGAAGAATAAGTCTAAAACGGATTCCTAATCCGCAGGCCGCATGTTCGAGTCATGCCGGGGGCACTTTTAAATCAAGCCAACCACTCTATAATTTAGATTGTATTGATCTTTCTTGCACTCAAGCAGCGCCATATCACACAACTGCTTTAGATCTCTCCTTGCGGTGCGTTCGTGAACATTTCTATATAATACTTGGAAGCGGGGGTCAGTGAAAAGGTCTGCCAAGGAAAAAGGAGTGGGCTTATCAAGGAGAATGCTCATCAAATCGTGTTGCCGCCTTTTCAGTTTACCTTCCGAGCTCAGGAACTGATAGTAATCACGAAGCGTGAATTGCCTAATGAAGTGAATTATGTTCCCTTTGATCTCCGTCAGAGACCAGACCACAGCTGATAGTATGAACGCGAGGAAATCAGTTATCTGATGGTCTTGATTCTTCTCGGCCCGAGAAAACGCCCAGAAGTAATCATCCAGGTTCCGGTAATAAAAATTAGAGAGCATGACCGGAACATAGTCGATGCCAGAAGCCCTCAATATCATGGCTTCAATAAGACGGGCAACCCTCCCGTTGCCATCAGAAAAAGGGTGGATTACGGCAAGATGGTAGTGCGCTATCGCGGCACGCACGAACGCGGGGAGTTGGAGAATTTCCTGTTGGTTCATCCAGGTACAGAAGTGTCCCATGAGGTTCAATATGTCCTCAATAATTTTTGGCGGCGTGTAGGTTCCTCCGTGGTCAGAATCTCCTACCTTGACGATGTGGTTACGATAGACTCCCGGAACATTGTGCTCGTGCTTGATTCCTTCAGTTATCATGTAATGGAGCCTTCTAATCTGCTCTTCCTGTATAACTAAGGGTTTGATGGGATTCGGATCCAACAGGTTGTAGGCCCTCTTGAGGTTTTGGATCTCCCTCTGGGCTCTTTCCGTCGCGGTAGAGCCGTTTGGCCTAGAAATGACTTGGCCGACTATCTCCTCGCTAAGGGGATTACCCTCTATCGCTGCTGTCCCAAAAATCGAGCGTCTGATCAGGTCTTCGCGAAGCTGAGAGGCTAATTTGGGCAATATAGGCAAGTCCTTAACTGTCTCCCAGAGAACGTCTGCCTTGAGTATCAATTGATTCACCGACTCTCGATCGTATTCGGCGGTAAAGACAAAAGGTCCTGATTTGAAGGTCTCGACTCTGAGGATAAGTCGGCGCTCAGCGCTTGGATTAGCCATAAACTTGTCTCAAATTTTGTCACATAAAAACAATTATATTACAATATATTATGTAGAACAGTCTTTAAGTTTTGTCAATATAATTGTCAATAATATTGCCAAAGGAAGTGTCAATCAAACGGTGCGGCTCAGGCCTAAAGCGTCCCGTCTAACAGAGCAGGCAGCTTGTCAACGGGTAGCGCCCTGACCCCTCTACCCAAAGCCGACGTGGACGGGCTCTCTTTGCCGCCTCGATGAACCACAACCTTGGACACCTCGTAGCGAGAGCTTGCCTTGGCAAGACGAGCCAGCGGCGCACCCATCTCGGGAAACACCGTTCTGGATGCCTTTGCTTCAATGAATACGAGCCGACGCTCGCGCAAAGGAACAATGAAATCAACCTCAAGACCCTGCTGGTCACGAAAATAGTAGAGTGCCCGTGGTCGGCCCAATGCCGTCTGCTGCTTGATAATCTCTGAGGCCACGAAACCCTCGAAAACGGGCCCAAGAAATGGCGATTGATTCAGCATATCCCCTGATTCGATTCCAAGGAGATGGCAGGCCATACCAGCATCAACAAAATAGAGCTTGGGTGATTTAATCAGCCGCTTTCCGAAGTTCTCGAAAAATGGAGGAACCAGGATGATTTGACCTGTTATCTCGAGGATGCTCAACCATTCGGAGATCGTCGGTACAGAAACACCGAGGGGAGCAGCAAGATCCGTACGATTCACAATCTGCCCGCATCGACTCACCACAAGAGCGAGGAACCGGCGAAACGTGGCCAGGTCGCGGATGGAACTGACCGCTCGGACATCTCGTTCGAGATACGTCTGCACGTACGAACGAAACCACGTCGTGCGTGCCGAAGCATGGGCGAGGACTTCCGGAAACCCGCCGCTCAGCAGGGTAACGTTCGAGCTCTCTTGCTGGGAAAGAGGCAAGAGCTGAAACAGCGCGGCCCGACCGGCTGTTAGCGCCACCCCTTTTACCCTCATAAGTATCGGCAGTACACCCTCATCCCTCCCCAGCAGTTCATAGCTCTTTCTCTCCTTATAGGTTTTTCTTTGGTTTAGTTTTGGGCGCCGTGACCGTATCACCTTCTGGAGTTCGATTATCAGGAGGGAGGCGGAGCAATGGTCAAGCGGTGCCTTTTCTGTGGGCAGTACTTTACGCCCGATCACCGGGTCAAGGACAGACAGAAGTCGTGCCGCCGCCCTGCGTGCAGGAAGGCACGAAAGAGGACCGCCCAGGAAAGCTGGGTAAAGAAGAACCCCGGCTACTTTGCCGATCTCTACGAGACCTATGTGAAGCCCTGGAGAAAACGGAGGGGAATGATAAAAGACAAGATACCCTCCGAAAAGCCGCTCCAGAAGCTTATTATTCTTATCCCGGATGCCACCGTCGGGATGATAAAAGACGAGATACGCCTCAAGAGGGTTGGCACAAGGACGTTTGCGCCCCATGGACTGATAAAAGACGAGATGGACCAGCGGCAATCACCTTCGGTAAGCTCTTCCCTATACGAAGAAAGGGGGTCCCATGGATCCATCCCGGATAAGCCAGGTAAAGCACCTCTATGAGGTCGAGCACCTCACCATGCGACAGATCGCTCGTGAACTGAGGATGTGCGCGAAGACGGTCTCGCGGATCATTACGGGAAGGACACAACCGAAGAAAGCGCGTAAACCGACGGTCCTTGTGCCCTACCTGAGGCTCATCGCGGAGTGGTACGCGAAACGCCCCTCGTTGAAAGCGACCCAGGTGTATGAACGCCTGAAAGACTACGGCTATACCGGCAAGTACACCGCGGTCTCAACCTACACGAAAGCCATCAGAAAGAAGCGCGGCGCGTATCACGAGCTTGAGTTCCTCCCCGGCGAGGTCGCCCAGGTGGACTGGATGGAGGCGAATCTTCCCTTCGGCAAGGTCTACGGCTTCGTCTTCATCCTCGCCTGGTCGAGGTACCTTTTTGTGAAGTTCTACCTCCGCTCATCCATGGAGTTTTTCTTGGACGGCCACGTCAGTGCGTACCAGGAGATCAAAGGGGCCGCCCGGGAAAACTGGTACGACAATCTCAAGAGCGTGATCATCAAGAGAAGACCGGAACTCACCCTCAACGTCCAGTTCCTCGACTTCTCCTGCCACTATCACTTCGCAATCCATCCCTGCACGCCTGGCCGGGCGAATGAAAAAGGACGGGTCGAACGCGTGATACGGGATATCCGAAGCTTCGTCGAGACGCATGATTTTGTCGATATCCGTGACCTCAACGGGAAGACTGACCATTGGAGGAGGGAGAGAAACGAGCGGATCCACCGGGCCACGCAGAGGACACCCGCATCTATGCTCATGGAGGAGCCGCTTCTTGCCCTTCCGGCTATCCCCTATAGACCCTACCGGGTGGTCACGGCTACTATCGGGAAGACCGCCTTCGTCGAGTTCGACACGAATCGCTACTCCGTTCCCACGGAGTATGCCGGCACGCCGGCAACCATCTTTGCGTATCCTGACCATGTGGAGATACTGATCGATCAGAGGAAGATCGCGCATCATACGAGATCCTTCGGCCGGCGCCAGAAGATCGAGCACCCTGCTCATCGGGAAAAGCTTCTCGACAGGACGCCCCACAGCAAGTCCGAGCGGATATACCGGCTTATGCATAACATGGGGAAGGAACTAGCCTCTTTTCTCGCCCGTGCTGAAGCCGAGGGCGAGGACCGCTTCAGATGCGCCCATGGCCTCTTCCGTGTATTGCTCAATGCTTCAAAAGAGATGCTGCTCTCGGCGGTACGTGAGGCCAATAGCCTGCACATCTACAAAGTCAGCTATATCGAGAGCCTTCTCGGGCCCCACAAACCACAGGAGGCCGCAGTCTATCCCCAGAATGCATCCTTACTCGCTATCTCGTACCAGAAGAGGGAGCTGGCCGATTATGACGAACTTGTATGAGCTTGCGAAGCACTTCAGGCTTTTATCCGATCTCGAAAGTTACTCACCACAGGAGCGGGAGTTCCTGGAGCAGTTCTTATCCCAGGAGTACCTCCTCAAGGAACAGAAGAAACGAGAACACCTCCTTCGCCTATCGGGGATCAAACGGGTGAAGCTCCTTGCCGACTTCGACTGGACCTTCAACCCGAAGGTATCCAGAGAAAAGATCATGGAGTTCATGCAAACGGACTGGTTGAAGAAGCCATCGAATCTCGTCCTCATAGGACCCTCGGGCGTGGGCAAGACCCATGTGGCGAGCTCTCTGTGCTATGATGCGGTGACGAAGGGAACGCAGACCCTCTTTGTCACCCTCTTCGATCTCACCGCAAAGCTCACGAAGGCACGCAGCGTATACAGCCTCATTGACCACTATGCCAAGGTGCCCGTGCTCTGCCTCGATGAAGTCGGCTATGTGCTACCTTCACGGGAGCACGCTGACTGTCTCTTCCAGATCATCTCCAAGCGTGCGGAGATCGGCACGACCATCGTCACCACAAATCTCATCCCTTCCCAATGGGGGAAGGTGCTCGACTCGGTGACGGCATCGGCCATATTGGACCGGCTCAGTATGAATGGCACGTTTGTGACCTTTGAAGGGAGATCCTATCGGAACAGGAAACACGCGAAGAACTTGTAAACCGATCACTGCCTGTTCATGGAGAATAAAGGTATCTCTCTGCGCCTAAAGAGAAAGATTTGAAAGGGTGAAGTCCATCGTGCCGTCATAATCGGAGGTACGAGCGTCGTCAGAAATGAGGGCGTATTGACCGTTGCCTACACTCATCGCTGTTCTTAGGAAAATCACCCCCTTTCCGTCGTTATCTGGGCTTGATTAAAGATGAAACAACTATGAACCGATGATAGCGGTTACGATAGAAGATTGCAATAGTCGTCAGATGGTTTTGAAGTAGAATTATGTCGTTCGGTTTGTAGTCATCGGACTACAAGGGGATCAGAAACTCTGGTCCTCAATCAACGAGATCATGCGTTGCAGCGTAACGGGCTAGTTCGGCGTTCGATTTCATCTTCATTTTCTGGAGAATGCGGGTGCGGTAGGTGCTTATCGTTGAACGGGCGAGCGAGAGTTGGCGGCTGATCTCTTTGACCGATTTGCCTTTCACAATCAAAGAGAACACCTGGTACTCTTTGGATGTAAGGCGCTCGTGCGGTTTTTCGTGTACCTGGCCACGGAGGCCATTGACAAAGAGCTCCCCGAGAGCTTCGCCCACGTAGGTTTCTCCC
>DATJZV010000063.1:0-49038 GCA_035498715.1 Nitrospirota bacterium | reverse complement strand
CCGTAGCTCCCGAAGTAGAACCCCGGAACGATCCCCGCTACCACGAACACCAAGCCGCCTATTGCAGCACCGATCTTCATTCCTGTTTTTACCGTCTCGTTCTTCATGATATTATCTCCTTTTTTCAGCCGCAGCTGTATTATATTTATGTTTTATGCCTGATGTTTCTTATGCCTACTTGTTCCTGACAACGGTTTTTTCCTGTGCAGCATCATGTACCATGCTCATGCCGGGATCCAGCACCCTGCCTATGAGCCATCCGGCGGTGGATGTTGCGGTTATGATTGCGATCCCGGAGACCAGGACTCCCACGAGCATGGATGCGAGCACGATGGCCCGTGATACGATTCCCGGGTCCAACGGAAGTCCGAACAGCATGCCTGCGAATTTTATACCTGCAGCGCCGCCTAAAAGACTGCCGGGTAGAAGTCCGAAGATTGCGAAGAGCGTCAGCCCTGCACCAGCTCCTATGTAAGCCGACTTTCTTGATATGGTGGTTTTCATTTTTGCGTCCTCCTTTTCGTCCTGTATTGATCAGGTACAGTGCATCAAGCATGCCAAAGCATAAGTGATTGAATTTGTAAGGAACTGCTTCCTGAATTAGTTTGCAGATATGAGAAAAGCGTGGCACGAGCTTATAAGAATGCGAAGAAACAGTGTTCCACCTTGAAGAAAATGTCAGAAATAGACAACAACACTAACTGGAAATGCATCCACCGCGAATTTCAGTCGCGGGTGCAATAAAAAAAGCACCTCATTTCTGAGGTGCCTGATCGCAATTCATGAATTGCCATTTATGCGTTACATCCACCGGGATTGTCGCATGCTCTTGGGATTTCTGAAGTCCTTGCTTTTCCCGCCTTCTCTCTTTAAGCTCCACTTATCATTTCTGGAGAAACGGCTTTCCGTATCAGGCTTGCGGACGGGCATGGTGCCATGTGAATTTTTCGACGAAGTGTTCTGACCGTACCGTCTGCCTGCTGTGGCGCCCTGCCAGCGCTTGCCAGATGACGGAGCAGGGCAATTCCCGCCGCTTGGGCGGCGTAAGGGGCGCGCCGGCTCAAGTCCCGGGATCACCTGCTGGGGTATGGACTGGCCGATGTAGCGCTCGATCTGACGCAGAGAATCGATCTCCTTTCCCGAAGCGAATGAGATCGCAATGCCCGAGGCGCCCGCCCGGCCTGTGCGGCCGATGCGGTGCACATAGTCTTCAGCGTTCTTCGGAAGGTCATAGTTGATAACATGGGTGATGCCGGTGACGTCAAGGCCGCGTGCGGCTACATCCGTTGCCACGAGAAGCCGGATCTTTCCACGGCGCATGTTCATGATGGTTCGGTTTCGGGCGTTTTGGTTCATATCCCCGTGGAGAGCCGCTGACGCATGTCCCTGGGCAGCCAACTCGCGGGCGAGCTGGTCGGCATTCCGCTTGGTGCCGGAAAAGATGATCGCCCTCGTCATGCCGCTGTCAGCGATCAGGTGCTTCAGTAATCTATTTTTATGCTGCATATCGTCAGCGGCGTGCAGGCGCTGTTCGATCTGTTCGAGCGTGGCTTTTTTTCCTGCGATCTCGATACGTAACGGATCCTTGAGAAGCCGTTGGGCCAGCTTTGCCATAGTCGTGTCCATCGTTGCGGTGAACATAAGGGTCTGGCGGTTTGCCGGCGTCGCGGCGGCAATGGTGTCCACAGCTTCGCTGAAGCCCATATCGAGCATGCGGTCGGCCTCGTCGAGCACGAGAAGCTCCAGACGTGAAAAATCGATGCGTCCGCGTTCCATATGGTCGATGAGCCGTCCTGGTGTTGCTACGATCAGGTCCAC
Source organism: Nitrospirota bacterium (assembly GCA_035498715.1). Lineage (GTDB taxonomy): Bacteria > Nitrospirota > UBA9217 > UBA9217 > UBA9217 > DASPSR01. The sequence continues at coordinate 47,220 of DATJZV010000063.1, read as the reverse complement.
AGGCTGAGACAGCAGCCGTTGCTGTTCGAAGTAGGGCATGCCTCCGAGGATGGCCCCGCTCCGGATGTGCATGAACTTGCCGTACATGCGGACCGCGTCAGTCACCTGGTTAGCCAGCTCACGCGTAGGAGTGAGTACGAGTACGCGGGGCCCCTTGGATCTTTTCACTGACGGAGAAGGTACGCTCAGGCGCTGGAGCGCTGGCAAAACGAAGGCCGCGGTCTTACCCGTGCCGGTCTGTGCCGTGGCGATCAGGTCATGGCCTGCCAGTGCCTTGGGAATGGCCTGCTCCTGAACGGGCGTGGGTGCGGCATAACCGCAGAGGTTTACTGCCTTGAGAATCGGTGCTACGAGCTGCAGGTTGGAAAAAGACATACTACTCCTTTGATTTCGTGTTCCGGTAACATGAACTCCGGAAAGAGAAATTCTGTTAAAGGTTTGTGTGCAGGCCGCAGGGAAACGCGTGCGCCCCTGAGAACGAAGACGACGCCAGCACAAATATGACCGGCATAACTACATCGTTCGCCAACCATACATGCTGCCGCAATTTCAGAATGGAAACTGAAAGTAAGGGGGGTCAGTGATCGATGAATGTGGATGGCAGTGAGATGGTAAGGTTTGAATGGACTTCAGTCAACTCCTGCCACGTTGTTAAACAGTCGAAGAGCATAATACAGGTTTATTTGAAAATAGCAAGATTTATTTTACGGAATTTGAAAAAAATCACAGCGGCATGCTGGCCCTAGGGTTCAGGTCAAGGCTCGACGTTTCGCCGCGCCGAAAACGCAGATATCCCGCGAGCGCGATCATGGCCGCGTTGTCAATGCAGAGTCCCATACCCGGAAGATACAGTGCAATGCCGTATTTATCCGCCTGCTCCTTCATGTGGTTTCTGAGTGAGCTGTTCGCAGCCACTCCTCCAGCGACCACGATCTTGGCCACGCCGGTTTCTCGGGCTGCTTGGACAGTCTTCTTTGTCAGAATGTCAACCACCGCAACCTGAAAGCTAGCGGCGACGTCCCTGATGTTCAGCGCTGGATCAAGGCCCTTGTCCTTGCTCATAAAAAGTGCGACATGGGTCCTGACCGCGGTCTTGAGGCCGCTGAAACTGAAATCATAACCCTCTCCCTTCGCACGCGGGAATGAGATCGTCTCCGGGTTTCCTTGCTGCGCAAGGCGATCAATTGCCGGACCTCCGGGATATCCTAGGCCCAGCAGCTTCCCGACCTTATCGTAAGCCTCGCCGGCGGCATCATCCCTGGTCTGCCCGAGCAGACGGTAGTTCCCGAGCCCTTTGACGTGATAGAGCGCGGTGTGCCCACCGGAGACGAGCAGCGCAATGTAGGGATAGCCGATATCGGGATATGCGATGTGCGCGGCGAGAATGTGCCCTTCTCCATGGTGTACCCCGATGAACGGAATGCCTTGCGCATACGAGATCGCCTTTGCTGCAGATACGCCCACGAGCAAAGCACCGATAAGGCCGGGAGCATACGTGACAGCGACGAGTCCGATGTCGCCGAGCTGTACCGATGCGCTTGCGAGTGATTCGCGAATGATCGGCATGAGGTTTTTCAGGTGTTCCCGGGATGCAAGCTCCGGTACCACGCCACCGTATTTTTTATGGATGTCTATCTGCGAAGAGACGATGCTTGACAGAACCTTATCGTCCTGAAGGACAGCGGCTGCGGTTTCATCGCACGAAGTCTCTATTCCCAGAGTAAACATAGTTTTGATGGACGATATTGAGGTGATGCAAAAGGGCAAGGTCGAGGTCGAGGTGCAAGGAACAGAATCATTTTACCTGTCTCCTGCACCTTGCCCCTGAATTTACTGAATCAGCCTTGATAGGGGAACGATCGTGACCCCCTGCTTGTTCGCTTCGGCTATCCACATGCGGAGCACACTGATCGTGGCCGGATGCGGATGGCCGATCCCGATGGCCCAGCCATGCTCTTTCGCGATGCGGGTAAGTTCCTCCAACTGCCCATGGATATACTCTTCGTTGTCGCTTTCATTATCGAGGAACACATCACGCTTTGCAGCCTTCACACCGAATTCCTTTGCTGTGGCATAGGCCACGCTCTTCGGGCTCGTGAGGCTGTCTAGGAAGAGAAGGTCCCTTGCCTTGAGCTCGGCCATAAGGAACTTCATAGCCTCTTTATTCTCAGTGAGCGACGAGCCTTCGTGGTTGTTCACGCCCACAGCACCAGGTACGGAGGCCACGTCGTCACTGATCGTGTTCAGAAAGTCCATGGGCGTCATGTCCGAGCGCAACATACCGGGGGCTGGTTTCCCGTTCCTGCTCCGGTACTCCATGGGCAGGTGAAGCAGCACCTCGCGGTTATTCTGCATTGCCAGTTCCGCGACCGTCCGTGACTGGGGCAAACCCGGCATCACAGCAAAGGTGACCTTGGCCGGAAGGGACACTATCTCCCGTGCGGGCTTCATGTCCTGACCAAGGTCGTCGATTACGATGGCGACGAGCGCGGTTTTTTCAGATGGCTTGACAATCGTAACCTCTTCACGCTGTTTTGCTTCCCTCAGTCCTCTCTTGTCTGGTTTCTTTTTCTTCTCCGGTTTTTCAGGTGTTATTTGTTGTTTAGGTACCGGCTCTACCTTCTTTACCTGCTGAGCGGGTTTCCTTTCCTCACTGATCCGGAACCTGCGCAGAGGTCCCCAGAGCGAGAGCGCGATCGCGACCAAGGTGAGGACAATCCCTATCGTAATCCAGCGGTCATATTTGCTGCCTTTGCCCTTTGATCTTCCTTTTGCCGGGGGTTTCTTTGCCATGGCAAGCCATTTATACAATATTATGACAAAAAAAACCAGAGGTTTTTCGGTATGGATGGTGGAGGAAACCCTCACTTCACGACGTCATCTGTTTTTTATCACTATGCGCCGTAAAGCAACGTCCTTCAGGGTGGTGATGTCAGGCGCTTTTTTTGTTGCCTTATAGCAATTTCTTGTTGTAAATTAATATAATTAACTATATATTTTAACGGAAAACGCCGATGTGAACGCTGCGAAAGTGATTCTAGGGGCCGGGCAGGCCCTGTTGGCCTGTGGATCGAATGGTGCCGCAATGCCGTCGGAAGCAGGAACCGTCCAGAAGCATTATTAATTTACGCTTTCGGAATCATTGGCCTTCAGGCCGGTGAGGATGTCAACTTGACTTAGAACGTGACGGATTTTATACCGCATACCACGTTCTAGAGAGACAGTAAGACAGTGAGAAGGAGGTTCATTAAAAGATCTATGAGCTTCGAGTACATCCGGGAGATCCCGAAACCGAAAGAAATCCTCGCGGCCATGCCGCTTTCACAGGACCTGACGGCTATCAAGAAGGGGCGCGATCAGGAGATCAAGTCCGTATTCACCGGCGAGAGCCGCAAGTTTTTGCTCATCATCGGACCCTGCTCGGCGCACGATGAAGAAGCAGTCTGTGACTATATCGCGCGGCTGGCAAAGGTCCAGGCGGATGTAAAAGACAAAATCATCATCATTCCCCGGATCTATACCAACAAGCCCCGTACGACCGGCATCGGGTACAAAGGGATGGCCCACCAACCAAACCCTCTGGAAGAGCCTAATATCGTCGAAGGCATCAAGGCCATCCGAAAGATGCACATCCGTGCTTTGAAGGAATCGCACATCCCGGCGGCCGACGAGATGCTCTATCCGGGGAATTATCCGTACCTCGAAGACGTCCTGAGCTATGTGGCTGTTGGGGCCCGTTCCGTGGAGAATCAGGCCCATCGGCTGACGTGTAGCGGCCTCGACGTTCCCGTGGGCATGAAAAATCCCACCTCCGGCGACATGGAAGTGACGCTGAATTCCATTCAGGCAGCCCAGGCTCCCCATATCTTCAGCTACAACCGGTGGGAGGTGAAGACTGCCGGAAATCCCCTGACCCATGCGGTGCTGCGGGGCGCTGTTGATCCGCACGGCGTGACCGTCCCCAATTATCATTACGAAGACCTCGTGAGGTTTGCGGAGGCATACAAGAAACGGGGACTCGTCAATCCGGCAATTATTGTGGATACGAACCATGCCAATTCGAACAAGAAGTTTGCGGAACAGCCCCGGATCGCCATGGAGGTCATGCGGAGCCGAAAGCATTCGGCACTTCTTACGGCACTGATCAAAGGGTTCATGATCGAGAGCTTCATCGAGGAGGGCAGCCAGAAGGTGACGGAGAACGTTTACGGCAAATCCATCACAGATCCCTGCCTCGGGTGGAAGGACTCGGAGAGGCTGATACGCGACTTGGCCGCGATGGTGTAAGTGCTAGGAATTTCAAATTGCAGATCCCGAATAACAAACAGTATCCAATTATCAAATTGCAATAAACAAACGCTTGGAATGTGGTGCTTGGTTATAGGCGCATAAGCTAATGGAATTCTTCGATTCTATTCAGGGAAGAAAAAGCATACGCCGGTTCAAACAGACGCTGGTTCCCGACGAGGACATCAAAAAGATCCTTGACGCCGGCAGGCGTGCGCCCTCCGCAAACAACACCCAGCCCTGGAGTTTCATCGTCGTAAAAAACCATACCGTGTTAAAACAGATGGCCGATGCCGCACGCCAAATGATCGACCGGATGATCCCCTATGCCGAGAGCGAGAAGCAGGCCCAGCGGCTAGCGGCGTACAAAGGCAACTATTACACCTTTTTCGAGAACGCGCCAGTCGTCATCGCAGTGCTCATGGAGGGTTATGACGCGGGAACGGACCGCGTTCTCGCAAAGATGGGATATTCTCCCGAAGACATCAAAAGGCTCAGACCCCTGCCCGGGCTCCAGAGTGTTGCTGCGGCCATCGAGAATATGCTTCTTGCCATCCATGCGCTTGGCTATGGCTCGTGCTGGATGACAGGACCGCTCGTGGCGCAGGAAGCATTTGAGAAGCTTCTGGGCTTCAACAAGGAGAGGGCGATCGCAGCGCTCCTGCCCGTGGGCGTGCCTGACGAGAACCCGCCAGATAGGCCGAGGAAACCGCTGGAAGATATCATGCGCATAATATGGTAGCTTTTTATGACTCCAATTCTCCCGCGTGTAATCTCCAATCGGCAACAATATAACCCCGTGCCATGTATTATATGCGTTGAAAACGCATCGCGACCAAAGAAGGGATCAGGCTTGATGTAGGGGTGCTGTTCTCAATCAGCGTGAAACTGGGGAGACCTTAGTTACCGAAGAATCAAATTCTTATCAAGAGGGGAAGAATATGTCACCACAAGGACGCCAGGAATGCGAAAAAGATCAGCGATTTGCACGTCTGATGAATTATTCCCTGGCAACGTCTCTGAGCCCTCTGCGGTGGGGAAAGAGCTACAATAGTATCAGAAGGCATGGAGGAAAAGCATGAAAAAAATCGGCACTGCATTGCCTGTTTTATTGGTGACTGTATCTTTGGTGATTCCGTCCGCATGCAGCACTGTTAATCCCTACACGGGCGAGAAGCAGACATCGAAGGCCACCGAGGGCTCTGCCATCGGCAGCGTTGCCGGCGCTATTCTGGGCGCGGCGTTGGCCAGCAGGGAGGACCGCACGAAAATGGCGCTGATTGGGGCCGGCGTCGGCGCCGTCGCCGGTGGTGGTGCCGGCTATTACATGGATGTGCAAGAAGCCAAGTTGCGGCAGAAGCTGGAAGGCACCGGTGTCCGGGTGGTGCGTGACGGGAAAAATATCCACCTCGTGATGCCGGGAGATGTCACCTTTGAGACCGATAGTGCCAACCTCGATTCCAAGTTTTTTGAAGTATTGGATTCCGTCGCGCTGGTGTTGAATGAATACAAATCCACACTGGTCACCGTTGCGGGGTATACCGACAGCACCGGTCCCGCTGACTATAACCAGAAACTTTCGGAAAGACGTGCTTCCACGGTGGCCCTTTATCTTCATAGCAGAGGCGTGGCCCAGCAACGGTTGGCGGCCATTGGGTACGGTGAGAAACACGCTGTCGCAAGCAACAATACCACCGAAGGCCGCGCGAAGAACCGCCGAGTCGAGATCACGCTGGACCCCATTACCAACTAAATCCCTCGAGGAGGCGGGAGCGCCCTCACCGCACCGCCACCTCAACAAAATCCTGCTTCCTTCCGTCCCAGAGGTATCCTTTTATTTCGTGGATTGCGCTCTGCTCCACCGACACCACTATATGCACGGCATCGGGGAACTCGGGTTCGCCGAAGACGGTCTGGACCTCCTTGTCCATCGGGGAGAAGTAGGCCCCGCATTCGATGTGGGAATGGTAGAAAGCGAGGACCGCTTCGCCTCTGTCCGCGGCCTCGCCGATGATCCGTTCGACCTCGTTGCGATCCACAGCATAGGCCTCGCGGCTCGTGCGGGGATGTGTCCCGGGGTCCTCGGCGTGCAGCCTTTCCTGAATGTTCACCAGGGCATGGACCCGCAGGACTGTGTCCACACCGGTCACGATGCCGCAGCACTCGGAAGGATATTCGGCGATGGCCTGCTTGGAAATGGTGTCGATGGCTTCCTGAGTGAGCCGCATGCGGTGAGACCTCCCCGGTCAATCAAACGTATAACGGGCATGCTGTTGTAACATGCCCAGGGAGATGAAGAACAGCTCCCCGCAATCCAATAAAAAAGCGGACGAAAGTGTCCATCCGCCGCACATATACTATTGCCATAATTCGTTTGGATATGCGGCACGTTATCGTCGGCTTGGTCCGTGTTCATCCCAGTTGCAGGTGGGTTTTCACCCCGCTTCTTCCGCCATCTTCTCCCTCGGTTCGTCCGACACTTCCGTCCCTTTTGCTATCACAACGATACCCGAGGGTGTCACATGGTAGCGCTTCTTGTCTTTCTCATGGCTATAACCGATCTCACTGCCCGCCGGAATCGTTACATCCTTGTCGATAATGGCCTTCCGGATGCGGCAGTGTCTGCCGATGTCCACGTTTTCCATGAGGATTGAGTCGTGCACCTCACTGTAGCTGTTCACGCGCACGTTCGGAGACAGCACCGAGTTCTGTACCCGGCCGCCGCTCACGATGCAACCGTGCGCTACGATCGAGTCCAGGGCGATACCGAGTCTGCCACCCTTTTTCTCTTGGGCGAACACGAACTTGGCCGGTGGGTTCTGCGACTGGTAAGTTCGGATGGGCCAGGCCTTGTCATAGAGGTTGAGTTGCGGATCCACGCTTACGAGGTCCATATTGGCTTCCCAGTAGGCGTCTATGGTCCCGACATCGCGCCAGTATTTCGCTTCCTTTTTGTTCTCGTCCTTGAAATTATAGGCGCAGACGCGGTCGGCCATCAGCATCTGGGGGACGATGTTCCTTCCGAAATCGTGCGCCGTATCCTGAAGCGCGTCGAACTCCAAGTGTTCGATGGCCTTCTTGGTGTTGAACAGGTAGACGCCCATGGATGCGAATGCCATGTCCGGCCTGCCGGGAATAGGTTTAGGGTCCTTCGGTTTTTCTTCGAACCCGACGATCCTGCAGTCGTCGTCCACCTCGATGACGCCGAATGATGATGCCATATTTCTCGGCATCTCGATCGCAGCAACCGTAGCGTCAGCCTTCTTCTCCTGGTGGAACCTGAACATTTCCGCGTAGTCCATCTTATATATGTGGTCGCCGGCCAGAACGAGCAGGTGATCCGGCGCATCCTTCTCGATCATGTAGATATTCTGGTAGATGGCGTCGGCTGTTCCCTGATACCACCGGTCGCCGACCCGCTGCTGGGGCGGGACGGAAATGATGTATTCGTTCAGTTCGCCGGAGAAGAAATTCCATGCGAGCCGCAAATGCTTGTCGAGGGACAGGGATTTATACTGGGGAAGTACGGCGATTTTCCGTATGCCGGAGTTGATGCAGTTTGAAAGGGTAAAGTCAATGATCCGGTAGATACCGCCAAAGGGAACCGCGGGTTTTGCGCGATGTATGGTGAGGGGATGGAGCCGCTCTCCCTTGCCGCCGGCAAGTATCATTGCCAGAATACTAGTCAATGTATTTCTCCTTGGTGTATCTCCTGTAAAGATAATAGCAAGAGGATGAACGACTGTCAAACACGGATACGGTCCCCCAATCCGGCTTTGCATAACTGTTTCTGTTTTAGAGTTCTAGATAGAGAATTATAATTTTCCTATGATTTTTTTTAATGTTAATTTCGCTTGATTTTTTATCGGCCCATTGTTAATATGCAAGCTCCCTAAGATAGAATCACTAAGTAATCTTACAACCTTAGTTGCGAAAAGCAGCAACAATCCACCACGTGGTAACACCCTTGAAAAATTACAGTAATCAGAAATTATGATACGACCTGTCCGCATTAAGTTTAAGGTAAGGGGGGATTGATATCGTGCTCCAGCAAGAAGAACTGAAACAAGTTGATGCTGTCCTCGATGATGCTGAAGGCCAGCGGGGCATGCTCATCGCGGTGCTCCAGCGCGTGCAGGAAAAGTTAGGTTATCTGCCAGAGGAGGCGATGAAGATGATCGCGGAGAGGCTGTCACTCTCTCTGACGAACATCTACGGCGTGGCCTCATTCTACAAACATTTCCACTTTAAACCCCGCGGCAAGAAGATTGTGAAGGTCTGCGCCGGTACCGCGTGCCACGTGCGTGGCGGCAAGGCCGTGCTGACCGAGATGGAGAACAAGCTCGGCATCAAGGAGGGCGAGACTACGGCGGACCGGGCCGTGACTCTCGAGACCGTGGGCTGTGTTGGTTGCTGCGCCCTAGCCCCGGTGCTTACGGTCAATGATCAAGATCTGTACGGCGAACTGACGCCCAAGATGGTGGACGATATCATCGTCTCGGTGAGGAGCGAACATGGAACTAACGTTTAAGCGGCTCGATAACGCCACGGAGCTCAGGGACCTGAGGGCAAAGCTCAAGAAGGAACACCAGGAAAAGGACACCCACCGCGTCCGCGTCTGCTGCGGCACGGCCTGCCAGGCAACGGGATCCAAAAAGCTGATCAAGCAGTTCGAGGAGGAGGCGAAGAAGAAGCAGGTCCCCCTCGAGATTGTGAAGACCGGCTGCCAGGGTTTCTGTCAGCGCGGCCCGGTGGTGATCCAGGACCCCCAGGAGATCTTTTACCAGAAGGTGAAGGTCCCCGATGTGTCGGGGATCTTTTCGGAATCGGTGCTCCGGGGGATGCCTTATCGCAAACAGCTCTACCGCGAAGACTCCCTGGCCGACCCCAACGTGGCCGTGGGCGATATCCCCTTCTATAAGAAGCAGAAGCGCTTGGCGCTCCACCGGAACGGTGTTGTGGACCCCTGCAACATCTACGACGCGGTCCGTGACGGCGGCTACGAGGGTCTAGCCAAGGTCCTGACCGAGATGAAACCCGACGAGGTCATCGATATCGTGAAGAGGTCGGGTCTCCGGGGACGCGGCGGAGCGGGCTTCCCTGCCGGCCTCAAGTGGGAGCACACTAAAAAATCGGGCGCCAAGATCAAGGCCGTGGTCTGCAACGGCGATGAAGGAGACCCGGGCGCGTTCATGGACCGCTCGCTCATGGAAGGTGATCCCCATTCGGTGCTCGAGGGCATGGTCATCAACGCCTACGCCATCGGTGCGCAGCACGGCTACCTCTACGTGCGGCACGAGTATCCCCTTGCGGTGAAGAACTTGGGCATTGCCATCGAGCAGGCGCGGGCGCTTGGCCTCTTGGGGAAGAACATCCTGGGCAGCGGCCTCGATTTCGATTGCGAGATTAAGGAAGGCGCCGGCGCATTCGTCTGCGGCGAGTCCACAGCGCTCGTGGCGTCCATTGAAGGCCAGCGAGGCATGCCGCGCCCTCGTCCGCCCCGCCTCTCTGAAGCGGCAGGCGGCCTCTGGGGAATGCCTACGAACCTAAACAACGTTGAGACCTTCGCGAACGTTCCGACCATCTTCACCAAGGGCCTTGATTACTACACTTCCATCGGCACTGAAAAATCGAAAGGCACGAAGGTCTTTGCCCTCACCGGCAAGATCAAGAACACCGGACTCATCGAGGTTCCCATGGGTATCACTCTCAGGGAAATCATCTTCGATATCGGCGGCGGCATGCTGAACCCCGATAAGGAGTTCAAGGCGGTCCAGACCGGCGGCCCGTCGGGCGGCTGCATCCCGGCCCAGTTCCTCGACCTGAAAGTGGACTTTGACACCCTGGCGACCGTGGGTTCCATCATGGGCTCTGGCGGCATGGTGGTCATGGACGAGGACGACTGCATGGTGGACGTTGCCAAGTACTTCCTCTCTTTCACCAAGAGCGAGTCCTGCGGCAAGTGCCCGCCCTGTCGCATAGGCACCTGGCAGATGTATGAGTTGCTTGACAAGATCACCTCCGGCGGGGGCGAGGAGGGGGACATCGAGCGGCTCGAGAAGATGGGCAGGCTCGTTGTTGCCGGCTCGCTCTGCGGACTCGGGAACAGCGCGCCGAACCCCGTGCTCTCCACCATCAAATACTTCCGCGAGGAGTACGAGGAACACGTGCGCGACAAGTTCTGCCGCGCCAAGCGGTGCCAGGGTCTGGGCATGTTCCGCATCCGGCCTGAGCATTGCATCCTGTGCGGCCTCTGCAAGACTGCGTGCGCCTTCGACGCCGTGGTGGAGCTCCGCGACCGGTTCTACATCGACCAGGACTACTGCACTAAGTGCAAGGCATGCTACGGAGTTTGTCCCACACAGGCCATTGTTGTTGAAAAAGGAGGGGCCCATGTCAAAGCAGGAAAGTAAGTGCCCCGTAAACAGCACTCGGCTCAAGCTCGCGTTCTTCTATAATGATCCCTCCAAGGACGGCATGTGTTCCAAGTGCCACCCGTGCAAGATCGGCGTCTTCGATGCCATCAAGATCATCGAGGCTATCCAGGCCGGCCAGGGCGTTCCGAAGCATGTCACTCTCCTAGAGCGTATCGCCAGGGACGTGAAGGACGGCGGCATGTGCAAAAAGGGCAAGGACCACGCCGACATCCTGGCAGCGTTCCTCACCCAGCATAAGGACGACCTGCTCCGCCATGTTGCAGGCATCTGCTCGCACCGTGAGTGTTCGGCCCTCGTGACCTACGAGATCGACGCCGGCAAGTGCACCATGTGCGACAAGTGTCGCGAGGTTTGCAAGGATTTTGCCATCGAAGGTCAGAAGGCCGTGGGATTCAAGGGAGGGTTCACGCCCTACCGCATCCGGCAGCGCCGCTGCACTCATTGCGGCGAATGCATCAAGGTCTGCCCCGAAGGGGCGGTTATCGTGGTGGAGAAAGAGCGCGAACCGGTTGCGAAAGAGCCTGTGCGGACCTTGGTTTGCACCTGCGACGTCAGCGGCAGGCTGACCGGCAAGGCCCCGGCCTGCTCCATTCATGATATGGCGGAGACCATAACGCCGGGGAAATAGAAACAAACACCAACACGCAAGCACAAAAGTCCGAATAAAGAACGATATCCAATGATCGAATACCTTGGATTTTGAAGATTGAAGCTTATTTGAGATTTGAATATTAGGATTTGGAATTTATAACTGGAGGCTGTTATGACGACGAAGATGGTGAAAATGGAATTCGATGGTAAGGAATACCACGTGCCTGAGGGCATGACGCTAGTCGATGCCGCCGCGACAGTGGGGGTCCACATCCCGAACCTCTGCCACATCAAGGAGCTCCGCGGCGTGGGCGCCTGCCGCATGTGCATGGTGGAGGTCGAGGGTTTGAAGACCCCGGTCACCGGCTGCACGACCCGCACCAAGGAGGGCATGAAGGTTCAGACCAAGACTCCCAAGGTGGAGGAAATCCGGAAGTTTGTAACCGACCTGGTCCTGTCCTTCCATCCTCTGGACTGCATGACCTGCCCCAAGGCCGGCACCTGCGACCTCCAGCGCTACGCCGCCGACCTGAAGATCCAGGAATCCTCGTTTGGCAGGAAAAGCTTCAACTACCCCCTGAACGACCGGAGCCCCTTCATCACCATCGACAATAACTACTGCATCCTCTGCGGCCGGTGCGTCCGGGTTTGCAAGGAGCAGAATACCAACGTGCTCGAATTCATGGGCCGCGGCATCACTTCCAAGGTCTCGACGGCCCTGGACAAGCCGCTCCACGAGTCGGGCTGCACATTCTGTGGAAGCTGCATCGACGCCTGCCCCGTGAACACTATTATGGAACGCGATCGCTGGCAGCACGGCCGGGAATGGGACCTTGCGAAGCATGAGTCGGTCTGTACCGCCTGCGGTTCGGGTTGCAGCGTGACAGTGAGCAAGAAGGACGGCAGGATCGTCAAGGTGAACGCGAAAGAGGACAACGGCTACATCTGCGTTATCGGTAGGTTCGGTTTCGACGCCCTTCGCTCGGCGAACCGCGTCACCACCCCTATGAAGCGGGAAGGCAAGAAACTCGTCCCCGCTACATGGAGCGAAGCGCTCAAGATCGCGGCCGATGGCCTGAAGAAGGCCGGCTCCAACGCGGGATTCATAGCCTCGGGCTCGCTCACGAACGAGGAGGCCATGGCAGTGCAGTCGTTGGCCCGCGACGTGGCCGGGAGCGCCAACATCGACATGGCGGCCACGGCCTACGCCGGCGGCTTGATCGCGGCGCTGCGCGCGATGTACGGCGATGCCGGTATTGCGATTGCGTCCCAAGCCGACCTGAAATCAGCTGATGTCGTGGTCGTCATTGGAGCCGACCCGTCGCAGAAGAAGCAGACCATGCAGGAAGCGGACGTGATGATACGGCGCCGCGCTCAGGCAGGCGCCAAGGTGATTGTGGTGAGCACAGAAAAGACGGACCTCGCCCATCACGCGAACGCCATCCTGCTGCAACTCAAGGCCGGCACCGACACGGCGCTGATCGCGGGTCTTATGTCCGCGGCGCTAGCCGAAGGCGCAGCTCCGTCCGCAAAAGGCCTCGATGCCCTGAAGAAGTCCCTCGTGACCGTCGAAGCGGCCGCTTCGGTGTCGGGTGTTACTGCAGAACAAATCACACTTGCCGCCAAGACCTATACCGCGGCGAAGAACCCCGTCGTCGTGATCGGCACGGGCATCTCGGCCAGCGAAGAGGCATCGCTCCAGGCTTTGAACCTCGCGCTGATGAAGGGCGCCGGCGTTCTCCCGCTTCTGCCCGAGGCCAATGCCCTTGGTGTTCTGCAGATGGGATGCCTGTCGGAACTCGGCCCGGGATTCACCAAGATCAAGAAGACCGGGAAAGGATATGGGGACATGCGGTCCGGCATGGAGGCACTCTTCGTCGCCGGAAACGTTCCCGATCCAGACCTGAAAGCGGATTTCCTCGTCGTCCAGACGAGCCATATGACGCCGCTCGCGGAGAAGGCCGACGTAGTGCTGCCCATGGCGACGCTGTACGAGCGGGGCGGCACAATCGTTACGACCTACGGCAAGCAGAAGACCTTTGCGCCGGCGCAGGACCCTGAGGGCGTGGCCAAGGACGGCGCGGATATCGTCGCCGAGCTTTCCCTCGTGATGAGCAAGGCCAAGGGATTCACGATGAAGGATGTGACCGCCGCCGCGAAAAAGGTCAAGGCCGCGAAGCTTGCCGCGGCTGCTTTCAAGCCGGTTGCGGCAAAGGCCGGGAATCCCGCGTCGGAATCCACGACCGCCATCCTGATGGCACTAAACGCCGGATTACTGGCGCAATCGGCCGTCAAGAAGGTGCTCGTGGTGCAGGAAACGGTGGCAAAACGGTAGCCGGGGAACGCTCCAGCTGCCGCGGCAGAATCCCTCCATGCAGGATTTTATCCGCTGAAGGGCTCGTTCGTAACTTCTTGTAGCATTTTTTCGTGCTGTTTCGTATAATGCACTCCAGTCAAAAATATCGGGTGGATTTTGTCCCCCTTTTGATACGTGCCGACTGAAAGGAGATCGTACCGACCATGAAGGAAAATCAGAGATCCGTTGACCCGGCAGCCCAAGTCCTCTTGAAGGTTGCCGGTCAGAAGAATATAACGACCTCGTTCGACCGGGCCGAGAAGCTCAAACCCTGCCCCATCGGACACCAGGGTGCCTGTTGCAAGATCTGCCACATGGGCCCCTGCCGCCTCGTGGGAAAGGAAGACGAGGCCGAGGGCGTGTGCGGCGCAACACTGCCGGTGGTGACGGCTCGGAACTTCGCGCGGATGGTCGCCGCGGGCACCGCCGCCCATTCGGACCACGCCCGCGATATGGCGAACACCCTGCTCGCTGCCGCGCGCGGCGAGGCCAAGGACTTCAAGATCAAGGACGTTCGAAAACTAAACCGCGTCGCTGGCTACCTCAACATCAATATCGAGGGCAAGCCCGTTAACAAGGTGGCCGAGGAAGTGGCCCTCAAGTTCATCGAGCAGTTCGGCCAGCAGAATGGCGAACTGGTCTATCTCTCCCGAGCACCGAAGCGGCGCCAGGAGATCTGGCGCAAGTTCGGCATCGCGCCTCGGGGCATCGACCGCGAGTGCGTCGAGATGCTGCACCGGACGGCCATGGGCGTGGACCAGGAGCCGAACAACATCATGCTCGGCGCTCTGCGCACCTCCCTGGCCGACGGTTGGGGCGGCTCGATGATCGGTACAGACATCTCGGACATCCTGTTCGGCACGCCGCACCCGGTGACCGCGACGGCGAGCCTCGACGTGTTCAAAGAAGACTACGTGAACTTCGTGGTCCATGGCCATGAGCCTTCCTTCGCTGAGATGCTCGTTGTTGCCACGGACGACCCTGAGATCGTCGCCTACGCCAAATCTAAGGGTGCCAAGGGTGTGAACCTTGTCGGCATGTGCTGTACTGCGAACGAGATCCTGGTCCGGCATGGCATTGCTACGGCAGGCGGCTTCCTCCAGCAGGAGCTCGGCATCGTCACGGGTATGGTCGAGGCCATGGCGGTTGACGTGCAGTGCATCATGCCGGCGATCGGCCAACTTGCCAAGAAGTTCCACACCAAGATCATCACCACGACGCCCAAGGGCAAGATGGTGGACGCGATGCACATCCAGTATGACGAGCATCATGCCATGGACATCGCGAAGAAGGTCCTGAAGATCGCTATCGATAACTTCCCGAACCGCAAGAAGGAACTGACGAGTCCGGTCAAGTTCAAACAGGCCAACATGGTGGCTGGGTTCTCGGACGAGTACATCAAGTACATGCAAGGCGGTCAGTACCGGGGCTCCTACCGCCCGCTGAACGACGCCATTATCTCCGGCCGAATCCGCGGCGTAGTGGGCCTCGCCGGTTGCAACAACCCGCGGATCAGCCAAGACAGCATCCATAACTTCCTATCCCGCGAGCTGATCAAGAATGACGTGCTCGTGGTCCAGACCGGCTGCTCGGCCCACGCATCGGCCAAGGCCGGATACATGACCCCGGAGAACGCCTTGGAGAACGCGGGACCGGGCCTCCGCCAGGTCTGCGAGGCCATCGGCATTCCTCCCGTCCTCCACCTGGGCTCGTGCGTGGACAACTCGCGCATTCTGACCATCGCGTCCAATATCGCAGAGGAAGGCGGCCTGGGCGACGATATCGGCGGCCTCCCGGCAGTTGGCATCGGCCCCGAGTGGATGAGCGAGAAGGCCATTGCCATTGGCACCTACTTCGTGGCGTCAGGCGTGCCGATTATCTTCGGTGCGGGCTCCCCGGTGAGCGCCAGTAAGACGCTGAAGGACATCATGGAGAACAAGTGGTGGGAGATGTTCACGGCGGGCTTCTATTTCGAGGAAGATCCAGGCAAGATCCTCGAGCTCACCCTGAAACTCATCGACACGGCACGCGAGAAGCTGAAGATCCGGAAATACGAGCCGGGAGCCTTCGGCACCGAGCGCGTGCTCATGGATATGGCAGCCCGTCGCACGGCATCCTTTGCAACGCCGCATGGAGAAGATGTCTAGGAAGTAAAATTAGTACCGCCATCTTAGGGAGAGGCTTTCGAGCTTCTCCTTTTTTTTCCTGCACAGAATGCTCATTGTCTGATGCATACAATGATGTTATAATAAATTCCGGGTAACATATGTATCGGGGTGAGCGCCTAAATAGCATCACACATTTGATCGGGACAAGCCTTGCGCTCGCAGGTCTTGTCGTGCTCGTTGTGCACGCAGCGCGGCTTGGCGATCCCTGGAAAATGGTCAGCTTCAGCATCTACGGCGCCACGCTTGTGGCGCTTTATTTTTTTTCCACGCTCTACCACAGCGCGCGAGGCAAAGCCAAGACGATATTTCGTACGCTGGATCATGCCGCAATATATCTTCTCATCGCGGGGACCTATACGCCCATAACCCTTGTTACGCTCCGCGGGACCTGGGGATGGTGGCTGTTCGGCACTGTCTGGGGATTGGCCCTCAGCGGTATGCTCCAGGATGTCCTGTCTACCAGACGCAGGAGCATTCTCTCGATTGCTATTTATCTCTTGATGGGCTGGCTCGTCGTCATAGCCATCCGTCCGCTTGCGCACGCCCTCCCGCTTGAGGGTTTGATATGGATGGTTGCCGGCGGTCTGTTCTATAGCATCGGAGTTGTGTTTTACGCTTTGGACAAGAGGCTTTCTTATGGCCACACGATTTTTCATCTCTTTGTTCTGGCAGGCAGCGCATGTCACTATTTCACCATTCTTCTCTATGTGGCATGATAATCAAATAAACCGCCCCTATATTTAGCGCTTTCCCCTCTTTCCGGATACAATATCTCGTATGTTATTTTATTTTATCAAAAAAGTATAAAAAATCTTGACAACCTGGGTTTTTTCAGTATCATCGTAACTATACTTACTATATGCACTATATGTAAGTTATCCAGAGAGGGTGCCATGGTCACACGCAAGGTTCTTAAAAAGTACAAAACCAAAGACATCTGCGACCGCTTCGATATTTCTCGCGCGACGCTCTTCCGATGGGAAAGCGAGGGTCTCCTTACAGGAGTCGGACGTGACTGGCGGGGATGGCGTGTGTACGATGAGAGAAATCTGAAGACCATCGAGAAGATCATGAAGAACAAGAACACTTGAAAAATTAAAGTTTTCTGCGTTATTGCCGATACGTAGTGAAATGGATTTGTTGCCGGAGCAAAAATGCTTCTTTCAAGAAAAATAGAACCGATTGCACTGGACATAGGATCAACCTTCATCAAGCTGGTACAGCTGAAGGGGTCCAAGGGGGCCTATCAGCTTAGCAAGTTCGGTATGGTGCCACTGCCGCCCGAGGTGATCGTTGAGGGCGCAGTCATGGATGCCGGGCGCGTGGTCGATGCAATCAAGGAGCTCATCACCGCACAGAACGTCAAAGCCAAGGAAGCGGTGATATCGGTTTCCGGAAGCTCGGTCATCATCAAACGTATTTCCGTGTCCGATACAACCGAAGAAGAGCTTGCCGAGTCCATCAAATGGGAGGCGGAGCAGTACATCCCGTTCTCCATCGAGGACGTGAATGTGGACTTTCAGAAGCTTGGGCCCGGTACGGCCGAGGGGCAGGCGGACGTGCTTCTGGTTGCGGTGAAAAAGGACAAGATAAACGACTACGTCAACCTTGTGAAGGAAGCCGGCCTTGAGCCTGTCGTTATGGATGTGGACGCCTTCGCGCTTGCGAACATGTACGAGCTCAACTATGAAATGAGCACCGGCATCACGGCGCTGCTCAATATTGGTGCCTCGGTCATGAATATAAGCATCCTGAAAGACGGAATGTCCATATTCACGCGTGATATCACGGTCGGCGGCAACCGCTACACCGAGGCGCTTCAGAAAGAGTTCGGCCTCAGCTATGAGGACGCGGAAAAGGTAAAGCGGGGAACGATCGCTGAGGGGCTCGATGCAGGGAACGTCGCAAGCGTGATGTCATCGGTCACTGAGGACATTGTGGGCGAGACGCAGCGTTCATTCGACTTTTTCCGGTCCACGACAGGGAGCGACAGCGTTTCTCGCGTGCTCGTCTCTGGCGGATGCGCACGGATCGGAAATTTTATCTCTGCCCTCTCCGAGCGCATAGGGATTCCCGTGGAGATTACGAACCCCTTCAAGAATATCAAGGTTGACCCGAAGCATTTTAACCCTGCAGCCCTGCAGGAGGCAGGCCCACAGTGCGCGGTAGCGGTGGGACTTGCTATCAGGAGGCCCGGGGACCGATGATCAAAATAAATCTTCTTCCTACCAAACGAAAACCTCCAAAGAAAATCACCGAGCTTCAGCAGCAGCTAGTCCTTGGTTTTCTCCTCTTGATGCTGTCAGGAATCGGTTTCTGGTACTTCTGGACCCAGTTGAACAACCGCATCGAAACTCTGCAGCGGGACAAGGCAGCAGCAGAAGCGCGGATACACGATCAAGACAACATGCTCAAGGAAGTGAAGACAGTCGAGGAAGAGCGGAAGAAGGTTGCTGATAAGATCGGCGTCATCGAACAGCTGAAGAAAAACCAGGGCAGTCTCGTCAGGCTCCTGGACGAACTCAGCAAAGCCCTGCCGCAGGGAGTGAACCTGAAATCCCTGTCGGAGAAGAGCGGCCAAGTGGATATCGACGGTACCGCATTCACAAACAACGACATCGTACGTTTTGTAGACAACCTTAAAGCGTCACCTTACTTTACCGATGTGTTCCTGCAGGAATCCGTGCAAGGTGCACAGGAAGGAATTGAGGTTTATACATATAAGCTGCAGGTCACGTTTAAGGGAGCATAATGGTGCAGGCCATAGACAAAATATCGGCCCAGATACAGAAAATCCCGTCCAAAACGAGGGTGGTGGGATTTTTTGGCTTTTTGGGCGTCTTGGTGATCCTCTTTATCTGGCAGGTACATATCCCCAAAAAGACGCAGATCAAGGGGCTTGAAAAAGATATCGCTGGCATCCAGGTGACGATAAAGGCGAATGACGATAAAATACGAAAACTCGACGAGTTAAGGGTCGAAGTGAAATCGCTCGAACAAAAGCTTCAACTGCTTACCGCGCAACTCCCTCCGGAGACCGAGGTTTCCGGGCTGCTCCGGCAGATACAGAACCTTGTGAGCCAGTCAGGCCTCTCGCTCAAGCTCTGGAGACCGGATAAACGGAGGGCCCATCCGAGCGGGTTGTATGAAGAGATCCCTATCAACATGGATCTCACCGGCGGATATCATGACGTGGGAATGTTCTTCGACCGGGTGAGCAAGCTGACGAGGATCGTGAACATGCTGAACCTCAAAATGGGTTCGGCCACGATGAACAAAGCCGGGAACATGGAGATTAAGATAAGCTGTACGGCCATGACTTTTGCGGCAGTGGAGAAAAAACCAGATGTGGCAGCGGGACCAGCAACAAAGAAAGCGAAATAGAGCCCATTTTGCCGTTGCGGCAAAGCTCCTTGCCGGAGCACTGCTTGCGCTTGTCGGCTGTTCCGAGCCTCAGCAAGCGCCGACGAAGCCTGCCTCTCAGCCGGTTCAGAAGCAGCCTATTGTCTCTGCGCCGACCAGGACGGAGATTGCAAAGGCTGAAGAAACGCGCATACCGATATACGCCTATAATCCCGGTGGGCGACGTGACCCTTTTGCTCCCATCATCATCAAGGAAAGTAAAAAAGGGAAAGAGGGCGACCGTCCGCCTCTGGAGCGGTATAACATCAACGAGTTCAAGCTGACGGGTATCATCTGGGGTGGTTATGGGTATAGTGCTATGCTTGAAGGGCCGGACGGAAAAGGCTATTTTGTCCGCGTCGGCACTATTCTCGGCCCCAATCGCGGGGTTGTAAAGAAAATAACGCAGAACACCATGGTGGTTGATGAAAAATATAAAACCTATACTGGTGAAACTGAACACAAGGAGATTGTAGTCGAACTCCGGAAAAAACAGGAGGAGACGCCATGAAGTATTCTCAACCACGCAGCATGTTTTGGTTGATGATCCTCATCTCACTCACACTGCTGATGCACGGCTGTGCCGCAAAGTCTCCGACGGCGGGAAATCAGCAGGGGCCGTCGGTTGTCATCAACAAGATCGAGCCCCGCGATGTGGACGGCACCACCGAGATCGCGGTTGAAGGGACAGAACCCATCCTGCAATACACGTCATTTCAGCTGACCGAGCCGCTCAGACTTGTGGTCGATATTTCGGACGCGGACGTAAAAAAATTCCAGGACAAAATAAGCGTGAACAAAGGCGCGATCCTGGACATCACCCCCAGCCAGATGGATAGTATTGCCCGGCTCGAGATCGCGCTCTCCCAAGCGGTGGATACCAAACTCTATCAGGCAGGCGGTAAGCTCATCATTGAGGTCGCTAAACCCGCTGAAGTTGCAAAGACCGAGCCTGAAGCGGTCAAACCGGTGCCTCAGCCGGAACCTCCGAAGGCGGAGCAGGCGCTGGCAGCAGAGAAGCTCGCAGAAGAGAAGCCTGTGGCAGAGAAACCGGAGAAAGGCACGGCATCGGTCGTTACTGCGGTCAAAGCGACTGCTGGTAAGGGTGGTGTCAAGGTGGTCATTTCCGCAAATGGCACGATGGTGCCGAGCACCTTCATGGTGGAAGGGAAAAAACTCGTCGTCGATATCCCCGGGACAAGGAGCAAGGTCAAGCCGAGTGTCATCCCGGTACGAAAAGGCGGACTCGACAGGGTCCGCGTAGGCCAGCATGCCTCGCCCGATCAGAAAGTGCGCGTTGTGCTTGATCTCATCAGACCCATGGAGTATGAGGCAAAAGCCGAGGGGAATACGTTTATCATTGCCATGACCCCTGCAGCGGCACCTGCGCCCAAGGCCGAGGAAAAGGCGATGCAGGAGAAGGCAGCTCCGGCAGAGTCCGAGAAATCCCCGATAGTGGAGAAGGAAGTCGCCCCGCCTGCACCGGAGGCGGCGGTTCCCGCTCTGGCACCCGTTCCACCTGCGCCTGCACGGCGCGCAGAGGCTAAAAGATCTGAGCCCGCCGCAACAGAGGCCTCATCGCTCATCGGCGGCGGGAAATATGCGGGAAGGAGAATATCACTCGATTTGCAGGATGCGGACCTGGTTAACGTGCTACGGCTTTTCGCCGAAGTGGCGAACCTGAATATGATCCTCTCTCCCGATGTCAAGGGAAAGGTGACGGTACGCATGGTCAATATCCCTTGGGACCAGGCCATGGATATCATCCTCAGGATGAACGGCTTGGGGTATGCGCTTGAGGACAACATCCTCCGGATCGGCTCAGTTGCTGCCCTGACCAAAGAGGCCGAGGACGAGTCAAGAGCCAAGGAAGCGAAAAAGAAGGCGGAAGACCTGATCACCCGCATTGTCGCGATCAACTACGCAAAGGCGAAAGAGATTGAACCTACACTCAAAAAATCCCTCTCTGCCCGCGGCGAGAGCGTAGTTGACGAGAGGACCAATACCATCATCATCAAGGACATCGCGCGGAACGTGGATGAGGTCGTGACACTTGTTAAGATCCTGGACAAGCCCATTGCCCAGGTGATGATAGAGGCGAGGATCATCGAAGCATCAACAAACTTCACCCGCGACATCGGTGTCCAGTGGGGGGGGACCTCGACGCACGATGCGGCGCACGGAAATCCCACGAGCTTCAATTTCCCCAACTCTGTCACTGTGACCGGTGGACCCTCCTTGGGGACGACGCCGTCAGGTTCCGGAAACTTTTTTGTGAACCTCCCTGCAGCGGTAGCACAGGGATCAGGCGGAGCGGTAGGGTTCACCTTCGGCTCTCTCAACAAGGCCTTGAACCTCGATCTTATACTCTCGGCCATGGAGTCCACGGGTGAAGGCAAGGTCATTTCGTCGCCGCGCGTGAGCGCACTCGACAACAAAGAGGCGAAGATCGAGCAGGGGCAGTCCATCCCTTATCAGACGACCTCGGCCACGGGAACCCAGGTGCAGTTCATTGACGCCCTTCTTCGCTTGACCGTGACCCCGCACGTCACACCGGACAACAAGATCTTCATGAAGATCCAGGCCACGAAGAACGCGCCTGACACTTCGCTCCTGGGCGCCGGCGGTCAGCCATCCATCCGCAAGAACGAGGCCACGACAGAGATACTCCTCTCAGACGGTGAGACCGCGGTGATCGGCGGCATTCTGACCATCGATCGTGGCTACACCGAGCAGAAGGTTCCCTTCTTCGCCGACATTCCACTCATCGGATGGCTGTTTAAGGAGAGGAGCTCAAGGGATAACAAGACGGAGTTGATCATCTTCATAACACCGAAGGTCGTCAAACAGGAGGCTATTTAGATTCAGCTTAGCTCACCGCTTATAGGAGTGAGGGCGGGAAAAAATGGATTGCGAGAACGGTATGATTAATCCATTACGCAGAAAGAGCATGCTGCATACTCATAGCTAAAGTCCTTGGGCAGCCGGTATTGTGAAAAATAATCTATTATGCCGGAGCTCGATGTTGCATATAGTTTGCGATACTGACATAAGTTGTGAGGAGGTTGGATCGATGAAATTGACCATCAAACGCAAGCAGATCGTGATACTTGCCCTGTTTCTTGTCCTGCTATTGATCACGCTGATCCAGGGATGCGGAAATACTAACGGCAGTGAGTGCCAGGCTCCTGACGGGTCCAAAATTACAATCACTCCATCGAGCCAAACGGTTACTACCAATGGAACTGGCCTTGCTTTTCCTACGCCCCTAGATTGGACAGTTACAGTATTCTATCCTGATGGGACGATTATGCCAAAAGCATGTATCAATGTATCCGGAACATTTGCCGTACCGAATGGGTATGCGCTCTACCAGTTTCAATTTTACCCGTCTTCGGTTTCACCCAATCTCCCCGTTAATTCAGGGTTTGCTGCGCAGACAGATGAGTCCGGCCAATATACGTTTTCAACGCTTCTTTCAGCTGGAACCGGTACATTTAATGACACTATTTACGTTCGGTCCGGTTCGAATTCAGGAAATGCGACGGTAACAGTAAATTAGCATTGCTGGTTTACTCAGTATTTATGTGTTATGGAGATATGAAGAATACGTGATTTAAGAAGTATCTATGACATTGCCGGTAATTTTTGCAGCGACACCACTCGTAGTGGCGGTGCAGATCGCTGCATGCCCTATACAAGATACTCAAGCCAAGTGCTGAGATCCATGCCAACTCCTGCCGTATGACAGCGTTCCTTTTGTAAGCCTGTAGCTTATGCACGGTCTGAAAAAATCCATATTACACGCCCTCGAGTCGAACGATCTCGATGCCGTTGCCTCTCTCGTGAAGGAGAACAGAAGGGCGTTGGCTGTCCTTGTCCGTATATCTTACGACAAGGAAACTCTTGCTGGGTGGCGGGCAATCAAGGCCGTCGGGCTTGCGGCGAAGGCACTTGTCAAAACGGATCACGAATTCCTTCGTGAGACCGTGAGGAAGCTTCTCTGGTCGCTTTCTGACGAATCCGGCGGTATCGGCTGGTCCGCGCCCGAGCTTCTCGGCGAGATCGTGAGCGCAGACCCGAAAAGGTTTAGCGACATTGTCCCGCTCATCGCGCAGGTCTATGAAGTAGAGGAGGAGGTCTTCAGGCCGGGCGTGGTTTATGCCCTTGCCCGGATAGCAGAGACCGCTCCTGAGCAGGTGGCAGTCTATCAGAAAATAGTCATTATGTCGTTGGCGGAAAAAAATCCTCTTGTGAAAATACATGGACTCAAGCTCGTAGAGCGTCTTTGGCAGACGGCAATCAGGGAAAATCTTTGGAGTTCTGAGTATCGTAGACGTGTAATGGCCCTTCTTGAGAGCACTAATTCAGACCAAGGAGAAGCATGGGTATATAAAAATGACGGTTTTGTAAATTATGAAGTGGGGGAAATATCTAAAATAACACATGAAAATATAAACAGGCAATTTTAGATAAGTATGTATATTTTTTTGCATGAAACTTGACAACCATTCACTCATATTTTATAATATAAGCGTTATAATATTTTGGAGATATTATGGGGACAGCAACAAAAAAAGATTATTACGAGGTGCTTGGTGTCAACCGAGGGGCATCCGAGGCAGACATTAAGAAGGCGTTCAGAAAACTTGCGCGGAAGTATCATCCTGATATCAATCCCGGGGACAAGACCTCAGAACAGAAATTTAAGGAGATAAACGAAGCCAACGAAGTCCTGTCCGACGCCAAAAAAAGGCAGCAGTACGATCAGTTCGGCCATGCGGCCTTTGATGCGGGTTTCGGCCAGGGGTCCGGGCCCGGCGGTCAGGGACCGGGATTCGAAGGGTTCAGGCAGGGCGCTGAGTTCTCTAGGGGCGGAGGTTTCGAGGATATTTTCGGCAATATTTTCGGGGAGCGTGCGGCAAGACAGCGCGGACCTAACAAGGGCGAAGACATTACCTATACCGTTGAGATTGACCTTGAAGACTCCATTTTCGGAAAGACGATGCAGGTTGATCTGCAACGCGAGGTCAGCTGTCTCACTTGCGGCGGCAGCGGCGCCCAGCCGGGAACGTCGCTCCGAACGTGCCCTACGTGTATGGGCACAGGCACTATCTCCCAAGGTAGAGGATTCATGCAAATAGCTCAGCCGTGCCCGACATGCCGCGGGGAGGGGACTATCAATCCGAACCCGTGCAGGACGTGCGATGGAAGGGGTGTTGTTCTTAAATCTGAGCGGATCAACGTAAAGATCCCGCCTGGCGTCGATAATGGATCCAAGATCCGGGTCGCGGGCATGGGCGGTCCCGGCGAACGGGGTGGACCCCCGGGGGACGTCTTCATCATAACTAGGGTGAGGCCACATTTTTACTTTGAGCGTAAGGGAGATAATCTGTATTCTGAAGTCCCTATAACAGTGGCGGAAGCTGCGCTCGGAACCAAGGTTGAAATACCGACTGTGGACGGCATAGTTGCTCTCACCATTCCACCGGGCACCCAGATGGGTCAGCAACTGAAGCTGAAGGGAAAAGGCGTCCCCCATCTGGGTGGCGGCGGAGTCGGGGACCACTATGTAACGATCAAAGTCGTGACGCCCACAGGGCTGAGCGAGAAGGATAAAGAACTGTTGCGAGAGTTCGACCGGTTGCACCCTTCAAATCCGAGAGCGGGCATACTGTTCAGAGGGTTCAGGAAGCGGTAAATACATAAAGTGCATAGAGCATGGAGCGAAGGGCAGTACACAAGACGCGGCCCGCTATGCGGCGAGCGCGATGCGCTATTGGAACGGAGTAACCTATGGCTGCACGAGAACACAGACTGTTTATGATCAGCGTCGTTTCGGAGATGCTGGGTATCCATCCGCAAACGCTCAGGCTCTATGAGCGCGAAGGGTTCATAAAGCCTAAGCGGAGTGTCGGGAACACCCGCCTTTATTCAGAGGAGGATGTGGAAAAGCTCGAGATGATCCTCAGGCTCACGCGTGAGTTGGGCGTGAACCTGGCAGGCGTCGAGGTGATCCTCTCGATGCGCGAGAAAATGGAGCAAATGCAGCGAGAGATGGAGGAAACGATCCGGCTGCTCCGCGAGGAACTGGCCCGCGAGATCCGCCGGCGCGAAGAGATGAGAACCGCACTCGTGCCGGTGAGGAGGATTATCGTGAGGAGAGGAGTATAAGAAAAGAAGAAGATGATAGGTCATAGTTTATAGGATATAGCTCATGGATAATAGATTGTAGAATAAGAGCCAGGAGCTATGAGCGAAGAAAGTTGGAGGTGCATCATGGCGCGGTTCGATAAACTTACGTTAAAAGCACAGGAAGCGGTGCAGGCGGCCCAGGACATAGCTGCGAAGCGCCATCATCAGCAGATGGATACGGAACACCTGCTGCTCGCTCTTGTAGAGCAAACGGACGGCGTTGTGCTGCCGTTACTCAAGAAGCTCGGTGCAGATCCCGGTAGAATCAGGGCTGATATCGAGGAAGCCCTGAACAAACTACCCAAGGTCGAGGGCCTGGTACAGACGTATCTATCTCCGAGGCTCAGTAGGCTTTTCGAAAAGGCAGAGCAGGAGGCCGAGCGGCTCAAGGACGAGTATGTTAGCACCGAGCACCTTCTTATCGCTGAAGCCGATGGCGATGGTGCGGCCCGGGACATTCTCACGCGCCACGGGGTGACCAAGGACCGGATATTCACTGTCCTCGTGGATATCCGCGGTTCGCAGCGCGTGACGGACCAGAACCCCGAGGACAAGTATCAGGCCTTGACCCGATACGGCAGGGACCTGACCGACTTGGCTAGGCGCGGCAAGCTCGATCCCGTGATCGGCCGGGACGAGGAGATCCGGCGAGTGGTACAAGTGCTTTCCAGGCGCACCAAGAACAATCCTGTGCTTATCGGCGAGCCGGGCGTGGGCAAGACTGCCATCGCCGAAGGCTTGGCCCAGCGGGTCGTCTCCGGCGACGTGCCCGAAGGGCTCAAGAACAAGCGTGTGGTAGCTTTGGACATGGGTGCGCTTATCGCGGGCGCAAAGTACCGCGGCGAGTTTGAGGACCGGTTAAAAGCGGTCCTGAAAGAAGTGACGGAAGCTCAGGGTGAGGTGATCCTGTTCATCGATGAGCTTCATACGGTCGTAGGTGCAGGCGCAGCAGAAGGCGCCATGGACGCTTCGAACATGCTGAAGCCCGCTCTGGCCCGAGGCGAACTGCGGTGCGTGGGCGCGACGACCTTGAACGAGTACCGCAAGCACATCGAGAAGGACCCGGCCCTGGAGCGGCGGTTCCAGCCGGTCATAGTGCGCGAGCCGTCGGTCGAGGACACAATCTCAATCTTGCGCGGCCTGAAAGAGCGCTATGAGGTCCATCACGGCGTGAAGATCAAGGACTCGGCGCTCGTAAGCGCCGCCATTCTGTCGTACCGGTACATCTCGGACCGGTTTCTGCCGGACAAGGCCATCGATCTCATAGATGAAGCGGCCTCAAGACTTCGAATGGAGATCGACAGCATGCCAACCGAACTCGACGAGGTCGAGCGCAGGATCAGGCAGCTCGAGATCGAGCGTGAGGCGGTGAAAAAAGAGCAGGACGCCGCGTCGCGCGATCGGCTGGTGAAGATCGAAAAGGAGATTGCCGAACTCGCGGAAAAGCGGAGCGGGCTCAGGGCGCAATGGCAGTCCGAGAAAAGCGGCATTCAGAAGATACGTGCCATAAAGGAACAGATCGAAAAGGCGAAGATCGAGGCCGAGAAGGCCGAGCGTGAAGGCAACTTGGGCAGGGCAGCAGAGTTGCGGTACGGCAGGCTCTTGGAACTCCAGAAGCAGCTCGACGACGAATCAGCAAAGCTGAGCTCGGTGCAGTCCCAGACGAAGATGCTCAAGGAAGAAGTGGACGAAGAGGACGTCGCCGAGATCGTGTCCAAGTGGACCGGCATCCCGGTGAGCAGAATGATGGAAGGGGAGATGCAGAAACTGCTGCACATGGAGGACCGGCTCCGCATGCGGGTCGTGGGGCAGGACGAGGCCATCAAGATCGTGTCCGATGCCGTGCGCCGGGCGCGGGCGGGCATCCAAGACCCCAATCGGCCAATTGGAAGCTTCATCTTCATGGGACCCACGGGCGTGGGCAAGACCGAGCTCGCCCGTGCGCTCGCTGAGTTTCTGTTCGACGACGAGCAGGCCATGGTCCGCATCGACATGTCGGAGTACCAGGAGCGGCACACGGTATCGCGCCTGATTGGAGCGCCTCCGGGCTACGTTGGCTACGAGGAAGGCGGCCAGCTTACGGAAGCTGTGCGACGGAGACCATATTCGGTGATTCTCTTCGACGAGATCGAGAAGGCGCACCCCGAGGTGTTCAATGTGCTGCTCCAGTTGCTTGATGACGGCAGGCTCACCGACGGCCAGGGCCGGACCGTCGATTTCAAGAACACCGTGGTCATCATGACGTCCAATATCGGCAGCCAGTATATCCAGGACCTGCAGAATGACGAGGAAGAGATGCGGCGGCGGGTCACGGAGGCCATGCGCCAGCATTTCAGACCCGAGTTCCTGAACCGCATCGACGATACGGTCATCTTCCATCCTCTCGATGCTGAAGTGTTGAAGCGGATCGTCGAGATCCAGGTTGGCCTGGTTCAGATGCGGCTCTCGGACCGGAAGATCGAGATCGAGCTCACCGACGCAGCGAAGGAACTGTTGGCAGAGGAAGGATTCGATATGGTCTACGGCGCTCGCCCCCTTAAACGGGTGATCCAGCGCGACGTGCTGAACCCGCTAGCGTCGAAGATACTCTCCGGAGAGATTAGGGAAGGATCTCGGGTAGTCGTGGATCGGGATGACCGGCGACTGGTGTTCAGGGCGGCTGCTCAGGCTATTGCTGCCCCGTGAGTGTTGCAAAGGAAAACGAGCCCACCACCACAAAAAAGGCGGCGAGACAAATTATTTGTGGCTGACAAAAGAATAATGTGGTATATTATTACAATTACTGCCGTTACCATTGCACGATCAGAGCAGGTGGGGAATGCCTACTAAAAAGACTGCTAAGAAAAAAGCAGGCGGTAAAATAGGCGCGCTGCGCGACTATAAGAACCTTTTTTACCGAAAACTTACTGAAACTCACCTGTTCTATGAGGTCGGCAGAATCATTGCTTCAGAGCTGGAACCGTCAGATCTTGTCCAAAAAATCGTTGCATCCATCAGAAAGGCGATAACCTTTGAGGATGCTTCCGTTTATGTCGTGAAAAAGGATATGACAGGCCTGGAGCCCCTGTATATTCATGCATCCTCTGTCCAGGAAAAAGCAACCGGGATGGTCTACCTTGATCTCGGCGCGCCCGGTGAGATTGCGGCCAGCGGCGAGCCGCTGTTCTTGGAGGATGCCACTCTCTTCGAGGGTTTTATCCATCATCCCGATGAAGAGATCAAGCCCGGCAGCTACATCGGAATACCGCTGAAGAACGAAAACCGAATTGTCGGCGTGATGGGCTTCAGCCACAGCAAGAAGGCCGTATTCCGGGTCGAGGACTTCGATCTGCTCCGGACCGTATCCCACCTGATTTCCACCGGCATCGAGAAAGCGGAGCTCTTCACAAAAACATTGGAGCTTGCACGGGTAGATGAACTGACCGGCTTGCTCAACTATCGGGTGCTTCTTGAGAAGCTTGAAGAGGAAATCCGCAGGCAGGCACGTACAGCGAGGGAGTTCTCATTTATCATGATTGACATCGATGATTTCAAACGGATCAACGACCGATACGGCCACCTTGAAGGGAGCAGGCTGATAGCGCAGATGGGGCCACTCCTGAAATCCGCATGCAGGACAACGAGCACGGACATCTGCTTCCGCTATGGGGGAGAGGAGTTTTCTATACTTCTTGCTGAAACGGAGCTGCAGGAGGCCATGGCCGTTGCTGAACGAGTGAGGAAGGGTGTGGAGGAGTATCCGTTCTCTGTTAAGGTCGCCCACCCCTTTGAACAGGTGACCGTAAGCCTCGGGGTATCCACCATGTCCCGGGGTAGCGGAAAGACCGTGCCCGAGCTTATGAACGAGGCAGACATCGCGCTCTACCGGTCCAAGGCCACGGGCAAGAACCGGGTCACTTCGTACAGCGAGTCGTGTTCAATGCCCGGTCCAGCGCCAGAATCGAGATCGGGGTATAAACCCTAAAAACAGCCGAGCTGACACGCAACGATTTTGATCTTGAGCTCGTTGCAGACTGCGCCAATCTCTTTGAGCGGGACCTTCAGTTCCTCGGTCAGGGCATGGGCCCTTTCGCAGGTAAGCCTGTCGTTTATCGATGCCTTTCGTATCGCCTCAATCAGCTTTTCCCGGGTCATATGCCCTCCTCTTTCTCTGTTGTAGGATAACAGTATACTACACGATACATGATGCATGATACAAGCCGAGAGTGTCCTCTGGTCGGTTTCTGATTGACAATCTCTGTTTCCGGGGTTGACTTGTCACTGTCTCTCAGATAAAATACTACATTCCCTATTGCGAGGAGGAACAGGCATGGCGCAATTCTATGACGCGATCATCATCGGCTCAGGCCCTGCGGGCCTCACCGCCGCACTCTACCTCGGTCGGGCAGGCCAGAAGTGCATAGTGCTCGAAAAGGATTTTGTCGGCGGCTATACGGCCAAGATCGCCCATATCGAGAACTATCCTGGTCATGAGACCATCAACGGGATGGATCTCACCCAGATCATGGCAAAACAGGCAGAAAAGTTCGGTGCCACAATCGTCTATCCAGTCGAAGTGGTTGATATGGAGCTTGACGATGAGATCAAGCGCGTGCGCACGCGCGAGCAGGTATACGAAGCGCACGTCGTGATCATCGCGATTGGTGTGGCCAGAAAGAAGCTGGAGGTCCCGGGGGCCAAGGAATTCCTCGGCAAAGGCGTATCCTATTGTGCGACCTGCGACGGCAACTTCTTCAAGGGAAGGAGGGTTGCTGTGGTCGGCTCGGACAACGAGGCGGCTGAAGAGGCGCTCCACCTTGCCGACCTTGCCGAAAAGGTGACCTTGGTCCCGCACAAGGAGCTCGACATCGTGGACGCGGTCATGAAACGGCTCAAATCCAAGCAGAACGTGGAGATCCTGCCGGTATCGAAGATAAACGCTATCGTCGGTGACGAGCTGGTCACTGGACTCAAGCTCTCTGAGAACGGTACGGATAAAGTGCTTCCCCTCGAGGGAGTGTTCATCGCCATGGGCTCCACACCAATATCGCAGCTTATCCTGAAGGCAGGCGGACTGAGCGATGATCGCGGCTGCCTGATTGTTGACAAGCATATGCGGATGAACCTCGACGGCGTCTTCGCTGCAGGCGACTGCACCTGCGGAGGCATGCAGATCGTGACCGCTGCGGGCGAGGGGGCCGTTGCGGGCATGCGGGCTGCTTCGAACATCCGCAAATCTAAGGCGAAGATAGCAGGGAAATAAGTAACAAGCTCAATAATTTGAAACACCATGACCCGATAAGAACAATTATTAATTTGATTCATTGGAATGCAGGTGTAGTTTAGATATTGGAATTTGAGAATTTCCCTTTGGGGTATTCATGACTGTTAAAGACATGCTTGGCCGTTCCGGTGTGGTGTCGCGGGAAGAGGCGCTCAATATTCTGAATGAGCGTCTCTCGGTTTTTAACCTCACATCACAAGAGATCTCCATCAGCGCCGCACTGGGAAGGGTTCTTGCTCTGGATATCACGTCAACTGCTGATCTGCCTGAATTCAATCGCTCGACCATGGACGGATACGCCGTGCGCAGCGGTGATACCTTTGGCGCTGCCGAGTCGCGTCCTGCTTTGCTCCGCGTCGTTGGCGATATCCCCATGGGAACGATGCCCGACCGCAGTATTGTAAATGGCGAGGCGATGAAGATCGCCACAGGCGGAGCGCTCCCTCAGGGTGCGGACGCTGTGGTAATGTTCGAGCACATCCAGCCTGTTGACACCGAAAGCATCGAGGTCGTGAAAGCGGTTGCGCCTCAGGAAAACGTCACGCTGGCCGGGGAAGACATCACGAAGGGTGAACGTGTGCTCTCGAAAGGGCACGTGATCCGGCCGCAGGACATGGCAGCCCTTGCGAGCATGGGCATCACGCGCATAGCCGTGTTCGGGAAACCGCGCGTTGCAATTATATCCACGGGTAATGAGATAGTTCCTGCCGATACCTTCCCCGGGCCTGGTCAAATACGAGACAGCAATTCCTATAGCCTGGAAGGTTTCATTACATTGGCAAGCGGCATACCGGTAAAAATGGGTATTATTCCTGACGATTACGGCCGCCTACAGAGAGCCTTGGAAGACGCCGTGCAGGATTGCAGTCTGGTCCTTTTTACCGGCGGAAGCTCTGTGGGTACGGCTGATTTTACCGCTAAGGTGATCAACGACCTGGGCCCACCGGGAGTGCTTGTTCACGGCGTTTCGATCAAGCCTGGAAAACCGCTTATCATCGGCTTGGTGAAACGGAAGGAAGGAAACGAGCAGATTCCAGTATTTGGCCTGCCGGGACACCAGGCAGCGGTCGCTATCTGCTTTGAACTTTTTGTGAAACCGATATTGACGAGGCTCACGGGCGCAATTTCTGATCCTGCACTCGAAGGCGTTGCCCCAAATCGGACCGTGAAGGCAAAGCTTGCAAGGAGCATCCCGTCCTCGCCGGGCCGCGAAGACCACGTACGTGTCACGCTCGAGAAGCGGGAGGACGGTCTCTGGGCCAAGCCCGTGTTTGGCGCATCGGGACTCATCAGTACGCTCGTCAAGGCCGCAGGCACCGTGGTAGTGCCGGTCAATAAGATAGGGATCGATGTTGGCGAGGATGTGGAAGTGCGATTGTTCTAGGCCGGGAAGAATAGCCAGGGAGACACAGAAGCACGGAGAGTAACTAGGCACATGAATGACACGATGGACGAATGGTTCGAATGAGACTTGATACATAAATAATTGGCTAAAATTAGCGGGATTCATCCATTCCTGATATTCGCGTTGAAATTTTCATGTACAAACAGAAAAAATACCTCGATAACCGGCCGCTCGCTGAGGCCATCCAAAAATATAATGACGCACTCGGGTCTGCGAATATCGGCGGACCGTTGCCGGGTGAGCGGATCCCTGTCAATGATTCGCTTGGCCGTGTTACGTCCGAGGCGGTAATTGCGAAGATATCCTCGCCCTTTTATCACTCCGCCGCCATGGACGGCATCGCGGTCCGTTTTAGCGATACCTTCGGTGCTTCCGAGACACGGCCGAAGAGGCTCCGAATCCCGGATCAGGCCCTCTATGTGGACACGGGCGACCCTATGCCTGACAACCGCGACGCCGTGATAATGATTGAGGACGTGGAAAAGAGTTCGGAAACCGAGATCGAGATACTAAAGCCCGCAACCCCATGGCAGCATGTGCGTCTCGTTGGCGAGGACATTGTTGCTACGGAGCTTATAATCTCCGAGAACCATGTGATCCGGCCCGTAGATATGGCGGCGATGATCGCGAGCGGCCACACTACGGTCATGGTACGCCGCAGATCCGTTGTCTCGATCATCCCCACCGGTACCGAGCTCGTGGAGCCAGGCAGCCAGCTCAAGAAAGGCGACATTATAGATTTCAACTCGACCATGCTTGCGGCTTTGGCAGAGGAATGCGGGGCCCATGCAGCAAAAAAAAATATTGTAAGAGACGATGTTGTGCTTCTTAAGAAAACGATTGTAGATTCACTTTTGGATTCGGATCTCGTCGTCATTAATGCGGGCTCGTCAGCCGGAAGGGAAGACTATACAGCAGATGTGATCGCTGAACTTGGTGAGGTTTTCGTTCACGGCGTTAACATCAAACCAGGCAAGCCGGTGATCCTTGGCATCGTTCAGGGCAAACCAGTGATCGGTATTCCTGGGTATCCGGTCTCCGCGGCGCTCACGTTCAGTCTCTTTGTAAAACCGCTGATCTACGCCATGCTGGGGCTGAAAACTCCCATTCCGATGAAGGTGACGGCAAAACTCAGCAGGCAAGTGGCGTCAAGTCTAGGACAGGAAGAATTCATCCGCGTGAAGCTCGGGAGCGTGTCCTCTAACCTTATTGCCACACCCGTGACAAGGGGCGCGGGTGCGCTCATGTCGCTCGTACGTGCAGACGGGATCATCCGCGTACCTGCCCAGAGCGAAGGAATTGCTGCGGGGCAAGAAATAACCGTGGATTTACTCCGGGCTGCCCGTGACATTGAGAACACCATAGTCTGCATCGGCTCCCATGACAATGTCTTGGACATACTCGGCAACTATCTCAAGAAAAAACATCCAGAGCTTTTCCTCTCGTCAGCGCACGTGGGCAGTATGGGAGGGCTGCTGGCTCTCAAGCGCGGGGAAGCTCACCTCGCCGGTACCCATCTCCTGGACGAAGAGACAGGAGAATATAATGTTACCTACATCAAAAAGATACTTCCCGAGGCCAAGACCGTGCTCGTGAACCTTGTATATCGGACACAGGGTTTTATTGTGCCAAAAGGCAATCCCAAGGGCATCAAAGGATTTGAAGACCTGGTGCGGCAAGATGTGGTCTTTGTGAACCGCCAGGCTGGCGCAGGCACGCGTCTCCTAACGGATTTGTATCTCGGAAAATTGAAGATTGACCCGGCGAACGTAAAAGGGTATTATCACGAGGAATTCACGCATATGGCCGTGGCCGCGGCCGTGCTGTCAGGAGCGGCGGACACGGGGCTTGCGGTGCTCTCCGCTGCCCAGGCACTGCACTTGGATTTTGTCCCCGTAGCGCAAGAGCGATATGACCTGGCGATACCGCAGAAATTCTACGATACGCCCATGCTGCAGGCTTTGCTCGGGATAATCCGCGAGGACAAAGAGTTCCGTGCGCAGATCATCAATATGGGAGGATATGATGTAAGCGATATGGGAACGGTAGTCGGCATCATTGGAAATTAAAAATGGAAAGACCAAAAGGTAAAATGACGGAGTTCATTTTTTTTCGCAGTTTAAATTGTAAAATTTTTTACCGGAGGTAACAATGCTCGCAATCAGCGTAGTGCCAGGATTGGGTGCGGGAGTTTTCGGCCTCTTCGGGGAGACCGGATGGGTCGGCAAGGGGATCGTGATCATCCTTTTGGGATTTTCGGTCGTTTCCTGGGCCATGATCCTGCTCAAATATCAGTTCCTGCGAAGGGCGGAGAGGGAATCCCATTCTTTCCTGTCTGCATTCCGGAAGACCAAGAACATCGACGATCTCTTCAAACAGGCGGAGATGAAGAAATACAGCCCGCTCGCCACGCTCTTCATCGAGGGCTACCGGGAGGCCGAGTCGATCATCAGGACCCTTCCGGACGGAAAGGTGACTGAGGAAGATCGGCCGCTCATCTCCACGGAGCTCGAGCGCTCGCTCAAGATCACCGCGCAGGATGAGATCGTGTACATGGAGCGTTACTTGGCATTCCTCGGCACGACCGGCACGGTGGGGCCTCTTCTGGGCCTCTTCGGCACGGTTTGGGGCATCATGGATGCGTTCTACGGAATCGGCCTCAAGGGTGCGGGCGACATCGGCGCCCTGGCACCGGGGCTCGCAGCCGCACTTATTAACACCATATCCGGCCTGTTCGTGGCCATACCTGCGGTGATCGCATATAACTATTTTGCTGACAAGATTAGAGACATTGCGATCCGCTGCGATTCGTTCTCTATGGAGTTCTTGAGCTTTATTGAAAGAAATCTTCTCAGGAGGCGGTCATGAGCTTCGAGCGCAGAGAGAGGCACATAATCCGGGAGATCAACCTCGTGCCGCTTATCGACGTGCTGCTGACGGTGTTGTTCTTCTATATGATCGTTTCCCCCATGATGAGCAGGGGGCTCGATGTGAACCTTCCCAAGTCCCAGGCAAATACCGTGAAGCCGGAAGACCGTATCGTGCTCACGGTCACCCGTGCTCAGGAATTGTTTGTGGAGAAAGAGCGGGTAGATATTTCAAAACTGCAGGGCGTGCTCGATTCTATACGGAAATCGAAGCCGTTGATCAACGTGTACCTCAGGGCTGACCGCGATGCGCCGTACGGCGCGGTGGTGCAGGTGATGGATGTCGTGAAGCGGGCGGGTATAGACCGGCTGGGCATGGTGACCGAGCCCGCATCGGGAGGCGGGACCGGGAAATGAGGCTGCTCTCCGGGGAGAGGATCGGGCAGTCGCGACCGGAACTTGCGTACACCGTTCTTTTCTCTTTTTTTCTCCATGTTATTATCCTTTCTGCCGCTATATTCCTGCACATCAGCGTCACGCCGAAGAGGTATGTTCCCCCGGTCTATCAGGTGAAGCTGGTGGGCGCGCCCGTAGACATCCCCCAGGTGCCTTCGGGAGGACCTGCAGGGCGTACTGTGCCTCCCGTGCCGAAGCATGAGGAAAAGCCGGCTCCGAAGAAGATTACGGTCCCACAAAAGGTGGCAAAGGCAGCTCCCGCGAAAGGCGCCATGCCCGAGCTTAACCAGCCGAAGCAGCGACCAAGAAAAGAGGAAGAGGCGAAACCGGAAGAGATTGTGAAGGAACAGCCTGCCGGCCCGATCGGAGGCCCATCGGTATCTGGCGGTGGAACGGCGTCCGGCGTGACCGTGGCAACAGCGCAGCCTGACTTCAAATATCAATATTATATTAACACCGTACGAGAAAAAATAGGGCAACATTGGAGGCCACCACCGGACGTTAAAGATGCGAAAGCCAGGGTAATATTTACAGTCAATAGGTCGGGCTGGGTAGGGGAGGTAAACCTTGATACCAAAAACTCGAGCGGGACCTTCGGCTTTCAGCAGGCAGCGGTGCGAGCGATCCGTTCGTCGAATCCGTTTCCGCCCTTGCCCGACGAATTTGCAAAACAGTCTTTGGAGTTCAGTGTGGATTTGATGGAGAAAGAATAAAGGACATGCCAGGGTCCGGCATCCGGGTCATAGTGAAGTCTTCTTCTCGATGCATATCCTTGACCTTTGACCCTGTATCATCGATACCCGTGAAAAGAATAATAACGATAATCATATTAATACTGCTGGCGATTCCTGCCGTTGTCCACTCCCAGTACTATCTTGGCGTGATACAGGGGGAGGCAAAGAAGATCCCGATCGTGGTGTTGAATGTCTATGACGATGCCGGCTCTCCGTCGCTTCGTGACTTGGCGATGGAGGTTCTGCAGGCGGACCTGCGCCGCTCCCAGATATTCGATGTCATGGACCCGAAGAAGCTTGATCTTGCTTATCCAGCAAAGACGGAGCCGTCGGAGGTTATCGTCAAGCGGGCGGGGACCTTCGGCCTCGCCGGCGTTGTCTGGGCGTCTCTTCAGAAGAAGGGCACGGAGCTCGTGCTGTCCGGCAGGCTCTATGATGCGGCAACTGGTATGAAGATGACTGCCAAAGAGTACTTCGGCAATAGCGATACGCTCCGTCGCATGGTCCATACGTTTGCGGATGAGATCGTATCCCGGTACACGGGCGAGAAGGGCATCGCGAGGACCCGGATCGCGTACGTCTCGGATAAGACGAAGCACAAAGAACTGTACGTCATGGACTACGACGGCAAGAATGCGATGAAGATAACCGCCGACCGCTCCATTTGCCTGTCCCCGGCATGGAGCCCGGATGACAAGGTGCTTGCCTACGTATCATACCGCGACAGGAACCCCGATCTTTACGGCTTGGACATGGAAACGGGCAGGCGCTGGAAGATATCGGGGAGTGAAGGCCTGAATATATCACCCGCATGGTCCCCGAACGGCAAGCGTCTGGCTGTAGCTCTGAGCAAGGATGGGAGCGCCGAGATCTATACCATGGAACCGAACGGGAACGATCTCGAGCGGCTGACCTACGGGGCGTATGACAACGTGTCTCCGTCCTGGGCGCCAAATGGCAGTGAGATCGCGTTCACCTCGGGCCGCGTGGGAACGCCGCAGTTGTATATCATGAGCTCCGACGGGACTGACGCACGCAGGATAACGTTCGAGGGGTCATATAATGCCTCACCGAATTGGTCGCCGCGGGGTGACCGGATCGTGTTCGTTTCGCAGGTCCGCGGACTGTTCAAGATTGCCACGATAAACCCGGATGGCTCCGATTTCCGGATGCTCACGAACGGACCGGGGAACGACGAGAACCCAATGTGGTCTCCGAACGGCAGGCAGATCGTATTCAGTTCAAGTCGCGAGGGGAAATTCAATATTTACATCATGAATGCCGACGGCACGGATATTGAGCGCATCACCCCGAATGATGCAAACTACACATCGCCTGCTTGGTCTCCGTAAGGAGCAACGAATCGATTCCATGTCCTTCACAGATCTGTCTATCTTGGTCTGCAAGACCTCCTGTTCCCGATCATCTGTTTAGTTGATACGAGTGCTGTATTTGCTGTCGTATTAAGTGCATCAATGCCACTCGCGGCCATGAAATGATCTCCCTGCGGCTCGAGAGTCCCCATTTTTCTCGATCGTTTACCCCTCCTCTTTGTCCTCACTAAGTATTACATATTTTCCAGACTGCAATTCTCCTGCGACCGGTACTGTGATATAATAAATCAAGATGTTTTGAGGAGTAATTTTGTCCTCAATTGATCTTTTGTTCTGCGAAAATCGATTGTGCTCCGGGGAGGTGGAACTATGAAAGCCTTGGTGATCAGTGCTGACAATTTTGAAGATACGGAACTTCTCGTCCCCTATTACCGGCTCCAGGAGGAGGGGATCGACGTGGATGTCGCTTCCATCCGTAAGGGAACGATCAAAGGCAAGCACGGGTATGAGGTGGCAGCGACGAAGACACTCGCCGAGGTGAACCCTGATGAGTACGATATCCTGGTGCTCCCCGGTGGCAAGGCACCTGAGGCCGTCCGGAAACAGCTGAGGGCCGTCGAGATCTCGCAGCGCTTTTTCCAGAAGAACAAGCCGGTCTCCGCCATCTGCCATGGCCCACAGACCCTTATAACCGCGGGACTGCTGAAGGGAAGGCACGCCACCTGTTATCGGACCGTCGCCGAGGAGATGAAGGCCGCGGGCGCATTCTATGAGGACAGAGAGGTTGTCGTTGATGGCAACCTGGTGACCTCGCGCCAGCCGTCGGACCTACCTGCGTTCATGCGTGAGACCTTGAAGATGATCAAGCGGTCGAAAAGGCCTCGTCCTGCGGCTGCGTGAAATGAGCAAAGGGCAGGGGGAGGAGAACATGGTGCCTCGAATGGGGAGCAGAGGGTTACCGAAGATAATGAGCTTCGCTTTGCGCAGTGCACCATTCTGAGATCTGTATGCCGCATTTCGGATTAATGGACGAAAGAGCTCTTGGGCCGATAGAGGGCCCGTTCCAGCGAGCACGGCTCCATATTCGCGGTGGGAAACGGAGGCTAAGGCAAGGGAAAATATCCGCCGGCATTGTAACGCTTTACGATGCTCTGCTCGCCGCAATGGAATCATACGTCAATTCGCCGGAACATAAGAGGAGCCTTGTTACCAAACAGGGCGATGATCTTAGGGATGAGAGGACGGCCTATGCTGTCTTGGTCCGTTCCGGCGTGCTTGATGGCGCGTTTGAGTTCGAGACATTCGAGAGACTGATGGAGAGAGCATTGAACGAAGAAATGCCCGGTTATGATTATCGCGATATTCTTCAGGGTATTGACCGGGTCATGTATCAGCTGGGGGTCATGCCGTTTGATGATGCCGACCTCCCGCCGGAAGACCCGAAGACGTATTAATCATTCATAAACCTTAGGGGAAATTGCCGAACGGGAATTATCCCTAAAGTCTGATTTATTATAATTCCGCGCCGTTTTAACCGATGCATATGTGTGGCCGATTCCATTGTGAAAGGCATTTTCGTGAATAGACTTGCAAATGAAAAATCCGCCTATCTCCATCACGCCGCGTATCAGAAGGTCGACTGGTATCCGTGGTCAGAAGAGGCATTTGATCGGGCGCGACGCGAGGACAAGCCCCTCTTCCTGAGCACCGGTGCGGTGTGGTGCCACTGGTGCCATGTGATGGCCAAGCAGTGCTTCGAAAATGACGATATCGTGAACCTCATGAACGAGCTGTTCATCAACATCAAGCTCGACCGGGATGAGCGGCCCGACATCGACCGGAGATACCAGCAGGCGGTGGCAGCAATGGGCGCGGGAAGCGGCTGGCCTTTGAGTGTTTTTTTGACCCCTGAAAAGAAGCCATTCTTCGGAGGCACCTATTTCCCGCCGGAGGATATGCAGGGGAGGCCGGGATTCAAGAACGTGCTCAGCGCCGTGAGTAATTTTTACAAAACAAAACGAGGCGATGTCACGGTTTACTCATCACAGGTCATGGATACCTTACAACCTGAGGTCCTGCTTCCCGATGACCTCAACAAAAGTTTTCTGGACGAAGCGGTGAAAGATATCCTCTCACATATTGATTCTCAGCATGGCGGCTTCGGCACGTCTCCAAAATTCCCCATGCCCGGCGCTTTGGAGTTCCTGCTAAGGCGATTTTCCGTAATCCGGGACACGGCAACGGGAGACGCTGTCCGCAGGACGCTTGATGCCATGGCGCGTGGCGGGTTCCATGACCAGATTGGCGGAGGTTTCCACCGTTATTCCGTGGACGAGGCATGGATTGTTCCACACTTCGAGAAGATGGCCGATGACAATGCCTGGCTGCTCAGAAACTACATCGATGCCTATGCCGTATTCAGCGACGAACGATTCAAGGACGTTGCACGGGGTATCATAGCTTTTACGAGAGACGTGCTGTCCGATGCCGGCGGCGGGTTCCATGCCAGCCAGGACGCGGATGTGACGCCAGACGATGAAGGCGGTTATTTTACATGGACAGACGATGATTTCAAGAAAGTTCTCACGGATGAGGAGTATGCAGTGCTCACCCGCCACCTCTTTCACGAGCGCGGTTATATGCACCATGATCCTTCGAAGAAGGTCCTTGCCGTTGCCCAGGCTCCGGAAGAGATCGCTGCAAAGCTCGGGAGACCCTTTGTTGATGTGTCCGAAACGATCCGGAGCGGCAAAAATAAACTGCTCCGCGAAAGGAGTGCGCGAAAGGCGCCCTTCGTGGACCAGACATTGTATACCTCGCTGAACGGCATGCTCATCACCTCCTATCTTCAGGCGTACCGGGTGCTGGGAGATCCTTCTCTCAAAGATTTTGCCCTCTTGAGCCTTGACCGGATCCTGCGAGACCGCCTCATGGGAAACACAGTTTACCATTCGGAAGGCGTCCCCGCGGTGCTCGATGACATCATCTATCTCATTGAAGCCCTTATAGCAGCCTATGAAGGAACCGGTATGAGGATCCATCTTGATCGTGCAGATGCACTCATGACGGAGTGCATGGAGAGGTTCGGGGACGAAGGAGGGGGGTTTTTCGATACCGAAGGAGAAGTGCTCGGAACACGCCTCAGACGCATTGAGGATATTCCCCATCCCTCAGCCAACGCCATTGCCGTTATGCTGCTGTTAAAGCTCTTCCGACTGACGGGGAAGGATTCATACCGCATTGCTTCGGAGAAAGCGCTTAAGATCTTTTCTCGGGCCGCAAGAGAGATGGGAATCCACGCAGGAACCTACTTTTGTGCTCTGGATGCATATTTTAGCATGCTGATATTAACGGTGGAGGCTGATCCGGGAAGCGATCTCAGTCGGGCTGCTCTGGCACTGAGCGGTCCGTACTCCACAATCCGTTACGGAGCGGACAATGGCCGCGTGATTCCATGCATCAATGAAACCTGCTTTGAACCGATATACGATACCGTACGGCTCAAGGATTTTTTCCTTCGTCTGCCGCCACAATGATAAATGTTGACGTCATCGCTGATTCCGATATTCTTTGTTCTAGCTAGCGCCACCCCTTGACCTGCCCGATACTTAGGAGTAATATAAATTCCTTAGCGGGAAGGTGAATTGCCACTTCTCGTTTACTCGTACACAAAGATTCGTGTGGAAACTTCCTGCTGCGGTCACGGCAGCTTTTCTGGCCGGGGGACGTATGACGAAACAGCCTGTTGTCCCTGCCAATTATTTTTACCTCCTCTCTGGAGCGGCGGTCCTCCTCGGTCTGACCATCATCAGCCTCCACAGTGCTGTCCTCATGCATACGCTGGTGGAGATGTTCAGCATTATCGTTGCCTGCAGCATCTTCATGATCGCTTGGAACACGCGGCGGTTTCTTTCCAACAACTACATCCTATTCATCGGCATCTCCTTCCTCTTTGTGAGCGTCTTCGATCTGCTGCACACCGTTGCTTACCAAGGGCAGAATACCGTTCCGGGGATCGACGACAACATTGCTACCCAGCTTTGGATCACGGCTCGCATTTTGGGAAGCACCTCGCTCCTCATTGCACCACTGTTCATGGATAGTAGACTGCGGCCGCGCGTCGTTTTCGATGCATACGCGGCGGCGACAGTCGTGCTGCTGGCCATGATTTTTTACTGGAAGGTCTTCCCCGATTGCGTCGGCGAAGGCGGGAGGCTTACGAAGTTCAAGATCGTGAGCGAATACGTCATTGGATCTCTCTTTACTGCTGCCCTAGCCCTCCTCCTCTGGAAGCAGCGCGAATTCGACAAGCGCGTCCTGCGCCTGCTCATCGGTTCCATCCTTCTGCGGATCGGTTCCGAATTCATGCTCATGACGTATATCGGCGCGGAGGACTTTACCAGCAAGGTCGGACACTTCATCAAAATCGCCGCGTACTATCTTTTTTACAAAGCGCTGGTAGAGTCCGCGCTCGTCATGCCCTACAACATCCTCTTCCGTAATTTGAAGAAAAGTGAGGAAGCGCTCCGGGAGGAGCGTGATCGGGCTCAGCACTATCTCGACGTGGCGAAGACGGTCCTCGTGGTAATCTCCGCGGACCAGAGAGTAAGCCTCATTAACAAGAAAGGCTGTGATATCCTGGGATACGATGAGAGCGAGATTATCGGCAAGAACTGGTTCGACACGTTTGTGCCGGCGCGGATGCGCGCCGATGTGAAGGCGGCGTTCAACAAATTGATGATAAGAGAGCTCCCGCCTGTAGAGAACTTCGAGAACCCCGTAGTGTCACGGGAGGGAGAAGAGCGGCTCATTGCGTGGCACAATGCGGTATTGGAGAACGATGATGGGGAGATCATTGCCACGTTGAGCTCGGGC
Source organism: Nitrospirota bacterium (assembly GCA_035498715.1). Taxonomy (GTDB): domain Bacteria; phylum Nitrospirota; class UBA9217; order UBA9217; family UBA9217; genus DASPSR01. Next base: position 4,850 of record DATJZV010000063.1, on the reverse strand, counting down.
GAGGACATCACCGAGCGCAAACGTGCCGAGGAGAAACTGGTTCAAAAGACGGCGGAACTGGAGCGCTCCAATGCTGAGCTCGAGCAATTTGCCTCGGTTGTCTCGCACGACCTTAAGGAACCCCTTGTTTCCCTGGGAGGGTTCGCCGAGATCCTGCGGGAAAAGTATCAAGATAAGCTGGATGCCAAAGCGAAAACCCTCATCTCCCGCATTATAAACGGATCCATCCGCATGGAGAGTCTGATCAAGGATCTCCTTGCTTACGCGAAGGTCAATTCAGCCGTGAATCCCTTTAAGCCTGTTTCGTGCAACGCTGTCCTAGCTATCGCGCTTTCGAACCTCGGAAGGGCTATTGGAGAGAGCGCTGCGGTCGTCACATACGATGATCTCCCGGACGTGTTGGGAGAGGAAACACAGCTCATTCAACTGTTTCAGAACCTCATCGGAAATGCCATCAAGTACCGGAAGGACTTGCCACCGCGAATCCATGTCTCTGCACGGTCTCTTGGTAATGCGGTCGTAAACTCTCGTGGTACGATTACGCGCGCGACGCTTCGCACTTCGCACTCCGAAACCGGCTGGTTGATTTCCGTCTCGGACAACGGCATTGGCATCGACTCCACGTACTTCGAGCGGATTTTCGAGATATTTTACCGTCTGCACCAGGGTGACCAGTATCCCGGCACGGGCATTGGCCTCGCCGTATGTAGGAAGATCGTGGAGCGGCACGGGGGGCGAATCTGGGTGGAGTCCGAGCCTGGTAGGGGAGCCACATTCTTCTTCACCCTTCCCTGAGCGTGCCGGTTTTCGTATCTCCTGAGTGAATTGCTGAAGCGAGTTGCATATAACTTCTTCCTTTCACGTTATGGCAAAGAGTTTGTTCTCATCTCTGAACATATAACGAAAGTTGCTATGGTGCGTTTCATCTGTATTATTAAAAGGGGAGATTGTGGGGGACCGGGAATTTTACGAAAGGGCAATAAAGAGAGGTGAAACCCGGATTGATTCTTATCCCTTTGCGCGTAAAACCCCGTCGTCTCAAGGCGGGGATATAAGGCGCCGGCCTAATATGGCTCGAAGCCCAATAGTTCATTCAATACATTTTACCGAGATACGCTACAAGGGAGAAATATCCCCGCTTTGCTCTTTGGAACCAGAAGTACGGGGCTCTGGTGAGAAGGTTCCCGAGTAAAACTTTTGCCTAGAAAGAAGATAACGGCGCTGACTCAATAATTTCGCTGAATCAACTGTTCGCGCTGCATGCGCTCGCGGTAACCCAGCGATCAACGCTGGAAACCTTAAGAACATTAGATGAGGCAAGACATTCGGTGCCATAATCAACGTGTTTCCGTAAAAGGTATCTCCTGAAATCAACAGATAGTTTTTGTATTAGTGGCTGTTTGGCACAGCCTGCAGTCAACCGGTTCTCCTGGAGAAATACCTGGCCGTCTTATCAGCCCATGAATCGGGGAAGCGGCAAATATCTCTGCCGCACCTGCGAACACAATCGGCTTTGGCTCTCGGGAATCATCGGCCTTCACACTGGGGAGGATGTCAAAATGATATCGTCGAATGCGAATCCTTTCCCGGAACAATCGTAGTTGAAGCTCTTCGCAACGTCGATATTGCATTCTGAGATCTTCAGTCCATATCCATTCCAAAGGGGATTGACTTTAATGTAAAAATAATGTTTAATAGTAATGTCTTTCGAATCTCCTCTTCATCGACTTTTCCTAAGAGCCTTACAGTTTGCAAGGAAAATTAGAATATGTTTTTAAATTGGGATAGTAGATTTGTAACACTGTTTATGATAACGGCATGGTCCTCCCCGTATTTGTACGTTAAAGTAGCATTGCAACAATCAATAAAATGATTGCCTGATTATTAAATTGTCTCCGCTACGGTGAAATTTTTTCGGGCTCTTCATGTTTAGATTAACGTGAAGACGGAATGAATATCATAGTGTTTGCCGATAACGCAGCTTTAGATTGTAAGGTGATATCCCGATATGGATGAGAAAAGACGTAATCAGAGAAAAGAGTTACTATGGCACCCCGTTTCAAGTGATCTAAACTGTTCCCTCGGGGTCATCTCGTTTAATAATCTCGTGCGAACAGATTATCTTACGCAAATCGTGAATCGCAGCATAATCGGTATCGGTATCGAGACGGCTCATCCGATACAACCTGGTGTTGTCTGGTTCAAGGAACAGGTTTACGGACAAAAATGCGGTGTCCTGATGTGGTGTAATCAATTCGGTAGCCGTTATCGATGCGGCATCCGATTCGTTTCCCTTACCCGTGTTGAGGAAGAGTACCTTCGGTACCAAATTGAACAAGTGAACCCTAGCAAGCCGATACAAGATCCGGATCGGATCATCGCAAAGTTGAATGGCTGTATCCCGCAAAGCTGAATGGTTGTATCCCGCAAACCGTATTGCGACCGTTGCTCAACATCCGGCCCTTTCTGTTGATTACATAATTTTCATAAATAAACAATATAGTTAGCATCATGATTAATGCTTCAATGTATGCCAGACACGCTTTCCTAAACTTAATCTTGACAGATATCCAGATTACACTTCGAAATAGTCGCCGGAGGGAGCCGCAGTGCCAATTGATATTAAATTTCTGCATGAAGGCGCTGGTATACTGTATCTCTGCCATGGAACGGTGACTGGCAAAGACTTCATAGAAGCTAACAAACAAATCCTCGCTTTCAACGAGCATTTAAAACTGGTGAGATATGGTCTTATAGATGAGACGGCACTTGACGACATTCATATGTCTGAGTCAGAAATGCTGACGATTACTGCGCAGGATAAAAAAATAGCCAGCCTCGTTCCACCTGGGGCTGTTGTCGCAGTAATAGCCAAGGGTGATTTCGCCTTTGGTCCAGCGCATATCTGGCAATCATTCATTGAGCATACAGGTTGGGAAACCATGACATTTAGAACCAGATGGCAGGCAGAGAGTTGGATCAAGGAAAAGGTAAAAGCTAATTGTGGAATCGATTTAATTTTTTAATATTCGGTACGAAAAATGTAAATTTGCGCAAAAACATCTGGTGTTTATTCCTTCCTCTACCAAGCGGAAGTCGCAATTATCGAATTTGCTTCGTTCATGTTACATGTTCTTGGCAGAAGACCCTGAGCGTGCTCATCCAACTCTCCACTTGGTATAAGGACCAGGGGAGGCCAATACCATTTCCTGTTTCCTACTCCTTAAATGTCCAGTAGGAATTTAAGAAATAATTTATTATTGTGGCCGGCACGATGCCCACTGCCTGATGAATTTGCGGTGACCCGCTTGGATTAAACATACTCAATAATAAGAATGTGGAATAGCTGACCCCCAGCGCGACAAAAGAAATAACATTGAATTTTACCCCCCTGATGTGAATCTTATCGCTGATATCTCTGTTTGCGAAGGTCCAAAAATTATTGAAGAGAAAATTGGATACGATAGATAATTCAATCGCTATCGGGGAAGCAATGAATTTGTTCAAACCAACATTCATGAGCAGGGTAAAAGAAACCAAATTAACAAATACTCCCGTAGCCCCGACAACCGAGAATTTCAAGAAAGTCTTACTTCTCTCAAATCGGATCCACCACGCATTGAACATGAATTCCGCTATATCAGAAAGGCCCAGCTTCGTTTTCCCTCTTTTTCGATCGACGAATTCGACGGGTATTTCCTGGACGAGTGCGTGATGAACGATTGCCTGATGGAGAAGCATTATTTGAAACGCATATCCGTGAACCCTGAGGGCATCGAGATCGATTTTTTTGATTATGGAAGAACGTATCGCCCGAAAGCCTGCCGTACAGTCCTTGACTTTATAGAGACCCGCTATATATCTGGCAAATACATTCCCCCAGGCAGAGATCATTCTTCTTAAAAACCCCCAATCTTCGGGAATCTTACCATTCTTAACATATCTGCTGCCGATTGCAAAATCCGCCCCTCGATCAACAGCTTCAACGAGTCGGGGTACATCTTCTGGCTTATGAGAGAAATCTGCATCCATTTCCATAACGATATCTGCATGCAGATTATCAATCGCAAATTTCATCCCTCTGATATACGCAGCTCCCAATCCCTGCTTTTTGCCGGTTATCAAAAAAATGTTCGATGATTTTTTACACTCAGCTTTGACAGTTTCCGCCGTACCATCCGGTGAATCATCATCAACAACCAATATATCCATATCATGGGGAATTTTCGCAAATTGTTTTTGAAGCTCCCCGATTAACAGTGCGATATTATCTTTTTCATTATATGTTGGTAGAATAACAACGACTTTCATGCGCCACCTCATCGATCAGACAGCCATATGGTAAAAAAAGTTTTAAGGAATTTTCACAAATTGCCCTTATCATCTGCGCCGTAAAAGCCCGTCACTTCAGGGCGGGGAGGATGTCAACTCAATACATAGTCAGAATAAGTCCGCCTCCCGTTACGAGGGGCATTCAGCGAAAGGGAGAAAAGACCCTGCCGCTGACGGGTTTCCGTTATTGAATCCGTGGCGGCTTAATTGAATGGTACATGAATGCTCAATTATACATAAAAATTGGCTGCACTTGCTTGAGGAAAGACGCTACGGTTGGTTGCCAACCGTTGCGACGAGATGCCAGATTTGAGCTTCAGCGGCCACCGGTGCCGGCGTGCGCTTCGTGATGGCCGGCTGTGCTAATATTCTCCCCATTGATCCGCTTTGTCGGATTCGCGAGAAGTTGGGCAAGAAGGTAAACAGAAAAACAGGTGGCCATGAGCGGGGACAGCCAAATGCCTTCGGTGTGCGGTGCCAGCAGATGTTCGAACATGCGGCCTCCAACAAGAATCACC
>DATJZV010000062.1:0-5803 GCA_035498715.1 Nitrospirota bacterium | reverse complement strand
CCCGAAAGGGTGCGGAGCACGTCGCCCGGCTTGTACGCGCTGCCGCTCGGCATGTTCTCCGTGGCCGGCAGAAGGCCGACGATATTGAGGGGAAGCTTGAGCGCTGCTGCGGAGCGGATCGCACCGATCACCGCTGCACCTCCGGACATGTCATCCTTCATCCTGTCCATGTTCTCCGCGGGTTTGATCGAGATGCCGCCGGAGTCGAAGGTGATGGTCTTTCCCACAAGCGCGATGAACGGCTTTTTCCCGCCGCGCCTGTATTCGACAATGATGAATTTCGGCGGCTGCGCGCTCCCCGAGGCCACCCCGAGAAGGGCGCCCATGCCGAGCTTCTCCATCTGCTGCCGTTCGAGCACCTGGAGTTTAAGCCCAAACTCTTGTGCGATACCCCGTGCCCCTGCGGCGATGATCGTCGGGGTCATATCAGCGGCCGGGGAATTCACCATGTCCCGTACCATGATCGTGGATTCGGCGATCGCCTCGCCGACCTGAACGCCCTTCCGCATGGTCACGGCCGAGGAGGCGTTCTCCGTCAGGATGGTCAACGTTCTGATATCTTTCTTACGGTCACTCTCTTCTTTGGTCTTGTACTTCAGGAACCGGTAGAGCCCGAGCATGCTCCCCTCGGTCAACGCTTGAGCTATTTCTTCCTCGTCGAGACCGATCCCTCCCGACGACATCGTAATAACAGTCGCGCCGGCAGCCCGCAAGTAAGGCGCCGCCTTGCCCGCAGCCTGGCGCAGCCGATTAATCGTGAATTCGCTCCGCTTTCCCAGCCCGGCCAGAACAAGACGCTCTCCAGCTATCCTGCCTTCAGGATAAATGAGGTGGACCGTTCCGGGCCCGGGCTTAAAATCACCGCGCTTCAAAAGCCGAGCGATCATGCCGCCGAGCGCTTTGTCTACCCGCTCGGCGATCGGGCCCAGCTTCTCGCCCTCGAAAAGTGTAATGACCGCCCCGTCGGTCTTCTGTTTCTCTATGCTTCCTGCTGCGACGTTGATCTTCATATGCTCCCGCTAGAAATTTCCAGTCATTAATATACAATTCTCAGTCTTTTCTCATCACGATCGGCTCCAAACCTTCCATCACAAGTTTGCCGGCTATCAGCTCCGCCTTCTCTTCGGAGGCATACGCGCCGACCTGTACACGGAAGAACTTCCCGACGTTCGACTCGAACGGCACGATGGAGATCACCTCGAACCTCTTCGAGAGCCGGTCCTTGAGCATCCTCGCATTGTCTGCGGCAGCAAAGACGGCTGCCTGGACGGTATACTGCCCCCCCGGGTCCTCAATCGGCTCCAGGGCTTCTATCTTCACCCTGGCTGTTCCCTGGGCAACGAATCCTAACTCCTTCGCGGCACCGTACGAAAGCTCGAGGACCCTGTTCCTTTCGAATGGCCCGCGGTCATTCACCCTCACTTTGATGCTCTTGTAATTATCGAGATTGGTAACGCGAATGGTAGTGCCGAGCGGCAGTGTCCTGTGGGCCGCAGAGATGCCGTACATGTCGAATATTTCTCCGCTCGCGGTCTTCCTGCCGTGAAATTCTTTGCCGTACCACGATGCCGTACCCGTTTCTCGGTATACTTCCCGGTATCCCTGGACCGCTGCAGGCGCCGGAGCAGGAGCGGTGTGAACAGGGGGAGCCGGCGGCACTTCTCCTCCCGCGCACAACGCGAGGCCTGGGGTAATCGCGATAAGTGCGATGGCCCCCGTTATTTGGATCATCTGTCGCCAGAATCTGAGCCGCATCTTTTCACCTGTCTACGCAGATGCCTTCTCCTCTGCAGGCTTGGACTCTCCCGCCTTCTTGCCACCCGACTTGTACGCCTTGGCCGAACGGAGCTTCCGCTGCTCCCGCTTAACCTTCTTGCGCGCCTTGCGAACCTCTGCGGTGTCGGTCTTGCCTTCGGACTTCGCGATCACTTCTGCCGCTTTCTTTTTCAGTTTTTTGATCTTCTCCTGAAGCTTTTCCTGATTTACCTTGACCACTGATTGTTCCTCCTTGAGTTTTCAAATATTCTGCCATGAGCAACCTGACTGCGAAATTTGACGCCCAATAATAAAACAAACACCCCGACAAATCAAGGGATTTTGTGTCCAGATTGAGCTCTTCGCCTGAGCTCCGCTCCTTTGGCCCGTTGCGGCACCTCCCATGCCTCCCGCTCTCCATCAACAAGAGCAAAAAGAGGATGAGGTTCGGGGGACGTGATATGCTGAATCTCGCTATATTTGACGGGGCATCTGACCTTAAGTTTCTTTTTCAAATGAAACCATTCGTACAGGAGCTGTCCGCGCGTGCACAATATCCGATCAGATACCCGCTTTGATCCGATTTTGCGGACGTTGAATGCATACCCCCGCCGCAATGCTTATTCGAAAATGGAATGGAGATAGGTTGCGATCGCCGCGACAGGATCGGGATGGGACTTGAACCGTTTGAGTTGTGGATGGCTCCGGTACCCCCTAGTCCCGCCTTGAAGGACCTTCTGAGCGAGCAGCGCCTCTCGCCAAAGCGCTACCAGTCCCCGGGGATCCAGGTATTTGGGATGAAGGGACCAGAGTCTCATACCGCTCGATTATCAGGCAGACAGGATCTTAAAAATGTGGAGGGCTTTTCCTGGGGCCTAAAAAAAGTGAGTCACCTGATACCAGGTGACTCACTAAAAATGAGACATTAGCACCCAACAGCTGCTTTGGGCTTTGCCTTCATCTCTTTGATCTCTTTTACGGTGTCCTTCTCAACCATGACCTCTGCCTTCGTGTCAGCCTTGACCTTGCTGAGATCTACGCCCTTGTCGGCCTTGAGGGTCATGTTGGTGCTGGATCCCTCCGGACAGAAAGTGATCGTTCCTGCCTTTGCATCCACACCCTTGATGGTTCCCATCTTCGCCTCAGCGGCGAAAACCACAGACACAAGCGATACAACCAGAACCACTACTGCGAGAATTACTGCAACTTTCTTCATTGTGCTTACTCCTCCCTTTTAAGGTTATAAAATTCCACCGATAAGCATAATACCACAACTTTAAAAAAATACACAATTAAAATTTTAAATAAGCCGATTTGAAAATTTGTAATCCGTAAGAGTTTGTTCTCATGGAGGGAAACCATACTCCCCGCGATATCCAAACTGCTCCGAGCAGCGCAGCCAGGGGCGCTTACCCTTTTTCCCGGCCACAGCACCTTCCGCTCATCCCCGCAGATGATGAATAATATCGGCGGTCTGGCCGGAATCATCGTCCTTGCCGATCGGTTGAGCATGCCGAAGGTCAAGAGCATCAAGATGATCGACATGCTGTCTATGTTTCGCTGATTGCTACATCTGGATTGCGGGCAGCTTAAACGGAAGAAAAGCAGTTTGTTACAGCGCGCCTTTGGCTTTTAGGAGCTTTTCGATCTCTGAAATTTTTTCATTGTGCGCCCTGCACTCTTCTTCGAATTCCGCCTGCAGGTTCTGCGCCTTTTCCGCGCCGATATGCACCGTGGTCTTGCCGAACGTGAAGGAATGCATATCCTCCAGATCGCAGAGATTGTCCTTGTGGCGTTTCAACTCCTGCTCGAGCTCTTCAACGGTCATGTCTTCCAGTTTTTTTCTCATACATGAACTATAACAGAGGCTATTTCCCGTCGTCAACTGAAAAACACCGATGACCGATATATGCGGAGAGCATATCGCAACTTTTTTGACATATTGGTCCCGGGGCAAAAAGTACCTCATTCCGCCGCGTGCGCGCGGCATTTTCCAGTTGACAAGGAACGGCAATTTTATTATTCTTGCATCTCCACAACATCACCCGCGGGAGGGAATATTAAACCATGTACATCGACCAACCGTTACGGCACTTCATGGACAAACTCGCGAGCAGGTCACCCGAGCCGGGCGGTGGCAGCGTTGCCGCGCTCACCGGAGCGCTCGGCGCAGCGCTCGTGAGCATGGTGGCGAACCTCACACTCGGTAAGGAGAAGTACAAGGACGTCCAGCCGCAGATCGAGGCACTCCTCAAGGAATCGGAGGGACTGCGGGGAGACATGCAGGATTTGATCCAGAAAGACACCGAGGCCTACGGCGCGCTCTCCGAGGTATACAAAATGCCGAAGAACACGGACGCGGAAAAGGCAGCGCGCACTGCAAAGATGCAGGAGGCCCTCAAGAAGGCATGTCAGGTCCCGTTCGAGATTGGACTGAAGGCGCTCGAGGTGGCGAAGCTCGCGCAGCGGGCGGCGGACATCGGGAATGTGGGTGCAGTGAGCGACGCGGGCGTTGCGGTCCTCCTGGCCGAGGCCTGCGCCCAGAGTGCGGCCCTCAACGTCAAGATCAACGTCAACAGCATCAAGGACGCAGCGTTCAATGAGGATACCTGGGCTCGTACGCAGGACGTCCTGAAGCAGGTGGCGGCGCTCGAAAAGTCCGTGATGGAAACGACGTATAAGAAAATGGGGTAAGTATGTCCAAGAAGGTCACGAAGACCGTATCGTCGAGCGTGTGACGGTAACGCGATCTTAAAGACAAACATCATAACGGATGGACAAAAAGGGATTCGTCGCCTCAAAGCGGTGTCGATAAAACATCAAAACCGTATTTCAAACTTTCACGAGAAGGAGCAACTCATGCCGGCAAAACTCTTAACGGGCAAGGAAGTGGCGCAGAAGATGGACCAGGACATCCAGAAGGATGTACAGGAGCTTAAGGCAAAGGGAGTCAACCCTTCTCTTAGGATCATGATCGTCGGTGATGCGGCAGACTCGGTCACCTACGCCAACAGCGCGAAGAAGATGGCCGAGAAGAACGGGATCATCTGCGACATCGAACAACTGCCGGGCACGACAAGCCAGGACGACTTCGTCAAGACCCTAAAGCTGAGGAACGCGGACAAGAATATTAGCGGCATCATCGTGATGCGGCCTTTCCCCAGGCAGATCAGCGAGGGCGTTGTCAAGCACATTCTGGCGCCGGAGAAAGACGTGGACTGCTTCAATCCCGTGAATGCCGGCAAGATCATGGCCGGGGACATGACTGGCTTTCCGCCCGCCACGCCGCAAGCGGTGATGGAGATGCTGCGGTTTTATCAGGTCCCGATGAGTGGAAAGGAAGCGGTCGTGGTCGGCCGCTCCATGGTCGTGGGGAAGCCCCTGTCAATGCTGCTCCTGGGCGAGAACGCGACAGTCACTGTCTGCCATTCGAAGACCAAAGACCTGCCCGGAGTATGCAAGCGCGCCGACATACTCGTCGCGGCAATCGGCAAGGCGAAGATGATCACGACGGACTATATCAAGCCGGGCGCAACGGTCATGGATGTGGGAATAAACGTCGAGGGCGACAAGCTGTTCGGCGATGTGGACACCGAGCCGGCAAAGGACGTTGCCGGAGCCATCACGCCGGTGCCCGGAGGCGTAGGCACCGTCACCACGCGCGTGCTCTTGAAACATGTGGTAAAAGCGGCAAAACTGCAACACCCATAAATCATTGAGAGAACCGTTGAAGGATTGGACCGTTGAAATGAGCGTAACACTTCAACATCCGTCCTTTCAACCCTCTTTTTCCTCTATCACCTCGCCGACCACCTTCACCAGTTCGGCGATCCGGAACGGCTTCTGCACAAAGCTCCGCGCGCCCTGCGCAAGCAGGTCGTCCGCGTCCCGGTCATGGCTGTAGCCGCTCGAAACGATCACCTTCACGCCCGGCTTTATCTCCCGAAGCCTGCGGAACACCTCTCTGCCTTCCATGATGGGCATGACCATGTCCAGGATCACGGCGTCGATCTCGGCGGACCGCTGCCGGAACACCTCGATCGCCTCT
>DATJZV010000061.1:0-13290 GCA_035498715.1 Nitrospirota bacterium | reverse complement strand
CGATTGTGACTTTGCATATTGGTATTAATAAGAATTAGTGATCTAGATCTGACATTTTTTTCATATACATATAGAGGAGCATAACGATTAATGTGCGGCATTATTGGATACATTGGTAAAGAGCCGGCGGTCCCGATCCTGATCGAGGGGCTCAAAAAGCTCGAATACCGGGGATATGATTCATCGGGCGTGGCCGTGTTCCAGAACGGAAAATTCGAGGTGAGAAGGGCTGTGGGAAAACTGCAGAACCTCGAGACCCTGCTGCGGGGAGAAACGCTCACCGGCAGGATCGGTGTTGGCCATGTACGGTGGGCGACACACGGCAGACCGTCGGAAGAGAATGCCCATCCTCATCGTGCCGGTAGCGTCGTGGTGGTGCATAACGGCATCATTGAGAACTATACAGCGCTCAAGAAGGAACTCTCTGCACAGGGCCGCATGTTTCAGTCCGAGACGGACACCGAGGTGATTGCCCACCTGATCGACAGTATCGCTCAGAAGGGGGGGGGCCTCGACCAAGCGGTACGCGAAGCGGCTGCCAGGCTTCAAGGCGCCTATGCCATCGCCGTGATCGACGAACGCAACCCCGATGTGGTTGTCGGCGCGCGCAAGGGCAGCCCTCTCGTCGTCGGTCTGGGCCAGGGCGAGTTCTTCATCGCTTCCGACATACCGGCCATCCTCCACCGAACACGCGACGTTCTGTTCCTGAACGATGATGAGATGGTCGTGCTCTCTGACGAAGGCGTGAAGGTGACCGACCTCAAGGGCAAGGAACTTACACGCGACATTACTCGGGTGCTTTGGAATCCGGTGATGGCAGAAAAGGGCGGCTACCGTCACTTTATGCTCAAAGAGATATTCGAGCAGCCGCGGGCCATTATGGATACCATCAGGGGCAGGATCTCGCAGGAAACCGGGGCCATTCACCTTGAGGAGATCGGTCCCGTGCGGGAGCAGCTCCCTGGAGTGAAAAAGATATACATCGTCGCCTGCGGCACGTCCTGGCATGCCGGGCTTGTAGGCAAGTACATGTTCGAGGATCTTGCCACCATCACGACCGAGGTGGACATCGCATCGGAATTCCGGTACCGCAGCCCGCTCGTGGGCAAGGGCGATCTGTTCATAGCCATCACCCAGTCCGGGGAAACGGCAGATACGCTCGCAGCCATGCGCGAGGCAAAGAAGCGGGGCGCAGCGGTTATTGCAATATGTAATGTGGTGGGCTCTACGGCCAGCCGGGAAGCCGACGGCGTGGTCTATACCCATGCCGGTCCTGAGATCGGCGTGGCCTCGACTAAGGCATTTACGGCCCAGTTGACGGCGCTTTACCTTTTTGGGCTTTTTTTCGGATCGCTGCGAGGAACGATTTCTCCTGAGGATGTGAAGAAGCGGCTGGCCGACCTCGTGCACATCCCGTCTCTGGTGGAGCATTGTCTGGAAGACAATGATGCCATCGAACATATCGCAAAACGGTATTTCAAGGCGAGTGATTTCCTGTATCTCGGGAGGGGACCGAATTTCCCCGTGGCACTCGAAGGGGCGCTCAAACTGAAGGAAATATCCTATATCCATGCCGAGGGATACCCGGCGGGCGAGATGAAGCATGGTCCCATCGCGCTCATTGACGAGAACATGCCGGTCGTGGTCCTGGCCGGCAAGAACAGGGTGTACGAAAAGATCCTTTCAAACATCGAGGAAGTGAAGGCCAGGGGCGGGATTGTGATCGCGCTAATTACCGAAGGCGATACGGAGATCACCAAACACGTTGATCATACGATCCCCGTGCCCGCGACCAACGAGCTCCTCGCGCCAATCCTCATGTCCATACCGCTCCAGCTGCTCGCCTACCATATTGCGGTGCTCCGCGGGGCCGACGTGGACCAACCGAGGAACCTGGCGAAGAGTGTCACTGTCGAATGATTCTGCCACCCGTGAGGAACAATGTAGTTACTAATTGACACGAATTCTCATGCGTCATAAGAACATCGAAACTAAAGAAGAACATCATCACACTTTCATGGATTTCGAGGTCTTGTCCTTCACGATTCTTTTCATTTGTGGCAATTCGTGCAAATTTGCGGCTTAAAAGGTTCTATGAATTATCTGGACAATTTGAATCCGCCCCAGCGCGAGGCAGTGCTGCACGGTGACGGACCGCTTCTGATCCTTGCCGGTGCAGGCAGCGGAAAGACCCGGGTGATCACCTGCAGGATTGCGCACCTGATCAAGAGCCGGGACGTAGATCCCGGCAATATCCTGGCGGTTACATTCACCAACAAGGCTGCGAACGAGATGCGGGAGCGGCTCGAACGGATGATCGACATGCCGCTCGGACGGGGCGTGGGATACGGCGGGCTCTGGATCAGCACGTTCCATTCTGCCTGCGTTCGGATCCTGCGGCAGCATATCGACCGGCTCGGTTACAAACGGCAGTTCGTGATCTTCGACGAGACTGACCGCTTATCCCTCATCAAGGCCTGCGTGGCCGATCTGCGGATAGACGCCGAACGGTTTCAGCCGCGGGCGATCGCCGCGCGGATCAGCGCGCTCAAGAACAATTTGATCGATGCGGAACAGTTCGCGAAAACAAACGCCCAGTTCGGGTTCGACGAGGCCGTCTCGCGCGTTTATTCCGTTTTCGAGGAAAAGCTCAGGGAATCAGGCGGTCTCGATTTTGATGATCTGCTCATGCTTACGGTTCGGCTCTTCGAGCGCCATCAGGACGTGCTCGGATATTACCAGTCGCTGTTTCACCACATCCTGATCGACGAGTATCAGGACACGAACCGAGCCCAGTACCGTCTTGTGCGGCTGCTCACATCGCAGCGGAAGAACTTGTGCGTTGTGGGAGACGACGACCAAAGCATCTACAAGTTCCGCGGTGCCGATATTTCGAACATTCTGAACTTCGAGAAGGATTACGCCGAGGCCAAGGTCATCAAGCTGGAGCAGAACTACCGCTCGACCGAGAACATCCTGGGAGCAGCTGGCGCAGTGGTGGCCCGTAATCTCGGGAGAAAGCCCAAAGAGCTCTGGACCCAGAAGCGCGGCGGCGACAAGATCCTGTGCTATAAGGCGACGGACGAGAAGGATGAAGCTCGCTTCATCTGTCGGAGTATCCAGCAGGAAGTGGATCAGGGCAGGAGCCTCCGGGAACTCGCCGTGCTCTACCGGACGAATGCCCAGTCCCGTGCGCTCGAGGACGCTCTCAGAAACCGTGGTATACCCTACCGGATCTTCGGCGGTTTGCGGTTCTATGATCGTAAGGAGATTAAGGATATCATTGCGTACCTCAGGGTGCTGCAGAATCCTTCGGATATCGTGAGCCTGCGCAGGATCATCAACGTGCCAGCGCGGGGCATCGGCGATACGACGATCGAGAAACTGGAGACGGCTGCAGCCCGGGCCGGTGTCAGTCTCTATGAGGCGGCGATGAATCCTGACCAAACCGACATAGCGACCTCAGCGAAGAAGAAGCTCCGGGAATTCACCGGCATGATGGAGAGGATGCGGAACGATCTCGGGACTTCGAGCATCACGGATCTGGTCCGCAGGGTAATCCACGAGTCAGGGTACGGTGCAGCGCTCGAACAGGATAAGAACGTGGAGTCGCGTATCAGGATAGAGAACCTGAACGAGCTGATGACCGCAACCGAGGACTTTCAGGAGCAGAACCGCGATGCATCGCTTTCGGCATTTCTAGACCAAGTAGCGCTCATCACGGACTCGGAGCAGCAGGTTGCGGCTGAAGGCAGACGCGGCAGCACTGACACGGTCACCCTGATGACGCTTCACAACGCCAAGGGACTTGAATTCTCCGTGGTGTTTATGGCTGGTATGGAGGAAGGGCTTTTTCCGCATTCCCGTTCGGCAGAGAGTGAAGAAGAACTTGAAGAAGAACGTCGTCTTTGCTACGTGGGGATCACGAGGGCTAAGGAGCGGCTCATCCTGACTCACGCGGCTGAGCGCAGGCTTTACGGATACCCTCAGGCCAACCTCGTTTCACGCTTTGTGGAGGAAATCCCTGGTGAGGCTCTGGAAAAGGCAGGCGGATACGCAGCCGAGTTCGCTCCTGCTCGGGATCATGCACGGTGGAACACGGGTCTGTCCGGCTCTGGGAAAAGAATAATGGAATCGGACAATTTAGCTGAAGAGAAGTCGAAAGCCGATGCCGGCGACTGCTACTATAAGGGTGCGGTAGTACGGCATGCTAAGTTCGGGTTAGGCACGGTGCAACGCTCGGAAGGGGCGGGTGACGATCTCAAGATCAGCGTCAGTTTCCCGGGATACGGAGTGAAGACGCTTGCAGTGAAGTATGCGAACCTGGAAGTTATTTAAATGCTGTTGACCGAGGAGCACACGGAAGACGCAGAGAATGGCAGGGTTCAAAATTCAGGATTCAAGATGTAAGCTCGGTGTTCCCTGCGATCTTTGCGTTGAATTTCTTTTCAGGAGTAATTTTTTCAGGAGTAATTAATGAAAATCACGAAACAGGAAGTTGAACATGTTGCCAGGCTTGCCAGACTTGAGCTCTCGGAGCAGGAAAAGGAAACGCTTACCGATCAGCTCTCAAACATTCTCACCTACGTCGAACAATTGAATGAACTCGACACCAAGGGTGTAGAGCCAACATCACACGTACTGGATATTAACAATGTCATGCGTGACGACGTGCCTGAGGCGAGTTTGCCCCAGGAGCGGGCGCTCGCCAACGGACCGGACAAGGCATCAGGGCATTACAAGGTGCCGAAGATAATCGAGTAACTATCTTTGACGGGATTTATTGGATGAACGACATTTCAACAACGTGAACCTTTTATCCTGTCTGAATTGAGAAGGTAATCGAATGTTTAGATTAATGCTTCGTTCCAAAATACACCGCGCGACCGTAACGGATGCGAACCTCGAGTACGAGGGAAGCCTGACCGTTGACCCTGCGCTTCTTGAGGAGGCGGGCATTCTCTCCTATGAGCAAGTTCATGTTTCGAACCTGAACAACGGGGAGCGATTCGAAACCTACGTGATCCCAGGCAAGCGCGGTTCAGGCGAGATGGTGTTGAACGGGCCTACGGCCCGGCGTGGCGTCAAGGGTGACAAGATAATCGTTTTCTGCTATGAGTACTTCAATGAAAGCGAGCTCAAGACTTTCAAGCCGAAGATAGTTCTCGTGGACGAAAACAACAGGGTGAGGGAGAAATAATGGAGCTGTATCAGCGTACAATTCACGAACTACATGACATGCTGATGAAGGGCGAGACAACAGCGCTTACCATCACCGAATCGGTTCTCAAAAGGATCAAGACTGTTGACGCTAAGGTCATGGCCTACATTACGGTGACCGAGGACATTGCTCGCGCACAGGCTCAGGACGCGGACAGACGGATAAAGGCAGGCGATACCTTATCGCCGCTTCTCGGTATACCGATCGCAATCAAGGACAATATGTGCATCGAGGGCATAAGGACCACCTGCGCATCGAAGATACTCGAAACTTTCGTGCCTCCCTATGACGCGACCGTGGTCGGGAAGCTAAGACGAGCGGGCTTCGTCCTCTGTGGCAAGCCGAATATGGATGAGTTCGCCATGGGGTCGTCAACAGAGAACTCAGGATTTTTCGTTACAAAAAATCCCTGGGATCTTGACCGTATACCGGGAGGATCAAGCGGAGGATCCGCTGCCGCAGTCGCGGCTGATGAATGCATTGGATCGCTCGGCTCGGATACCGGCGGATCCATCAGGCAGCCGGCTGCCTGCTGCGGGGTCGTAGGACTCAAACCCACATACGGAAGGGTCTCGCGTTACGGCCTTGTTGCCTTCGCGTCGTCGCTCGACCAGATCGGACCGATAACCAAAGATGTCACGGACACGGCGCTTATCATGAATGTTATCGCAGGCCATGATCCCAAGGATTCCACGTCGGCGAATATTCCGGCTCCCGATTTTACCCGGGCGCTCAGTCGAGACGTGAAAGGCATGAAGATCGGGATGCCCAAGGAGTATTATATCGAAGGCATGGACCCCGAAGTGGAGAAGGCTGTCAAGGATTCAGTGAAGTTGTTCGAGGAACTCGGAGCAAAAGTGGTGGATGTTTCGCTTCCGCATACAGGCTACGCCGTGGCAACGTATTACATTCTCGCTACATCCGAGGCCAGCTCCAATCTTGCGCGCTATGACGGGGTGAAGTACGGGTTCCGCGCTCAGGGCGCAAAGGACCTTCTGGACATGTATCTGAAAACGCGTAGTCGGGGATTTGGGGCCGAGGTGAAGCGCAGGATCATGCTTGGAACATATGCGCTCTCGGCGGGATACTATGAGGCATATTACAAGAAGGGGCAGCAGGTCCGAACGCTGATCAAACGCGATTTCGACGATGCTTTTAAGTCCGTGGACGTTATCGCCACGCCAACGGCGCCTACCGCCGCTTTTAAGATCGGGGAAAAGTCGGCCGACCCGCTCCAGATGTATCTTTCGGACATATTTACGATCAGCGTAAACCTTGCCGGCATCCCCGGGATCTCGATACCCTGCGGGTTCACGAAGCATAATCTCCCGATCGGACTTCAGTTGTTTGGCAAGCATTTTGATGAAGAATCAATTCTCCACGCAGCCTTTGCCTACGAGCAGGCGACGGAGTGGCATAAAAAAAAGGCGAAGTTGTGAGTTCGCTGACAAGGGACGAACAGGCCGGATAAAGGAAATGACACAGTGAGGTAGCGAATGAAATACGAAGCGGTCATCGGTCTGGAAGTGCATGCACAGCTCCAGACCAACTCCAAAATATTCTGCGGATGTGAAACGAAGTTCGGTAAAGAGGCGAACACTCTGACCTGCCCCGTCTGTATCGGTATGCCCGGCGTGCTGCCCGTGCTGAACAAGAAGGCTGTTGAGTACACTGTAAAGACGGGACTCGCGACGCATTGTACGATAAGTTCGTACAGCCGGTTTGCACGGAAGAACTATTTCTATCCCGACCTTCCCAAGGGCTACCAGATATCGCAGTACGAATTGCCGATTTGTGAACATGGTTACGTTGAGATCGTGGTCGACGAAAAAGTAAAGCGTATCGGCCTTACGCGTATCCACTTGGAAGAGGATGCGGGCAAGAACCTGCACGAGGCAGAGGGTGGAGCGAGCCTTGTAGACCTGAACCGCGCCGGAACGCCGCTCATGGAGGTCGTGTCCGAGCCGGACATTCGAACGCCAGAGGAGGCTTCGGAATATCTCAAGAAACTCCGCTCCATTTTGCGCTATATCGAAGTGTCCGATGCGGACATGGAAAAAGGCAACTTCCGGTGCGATGCCAACGTCTCCATCCGGCCGGTGGGTGCCGCGGAATTCGGCACGAGGACCGAGGTTAAGAACGTGAACTCCTTCAAGTTCGTACAGAAGGCGCTTGAGTACGAGATCAAGCGCCAGGCGCAGATCCTTGACGAGGGAGGCAAAGTCGTTCAAGAGACGCGACTTTACGACTCGACAAAAGGCGTCACGTTCTCCATGCGGAGCAAGGAAGAGGCGCACGACTACCGGTATTTCCCGGAGCCCGATCTCGTGCCTGTCATAGTGTCAAGAGAATCCATAGAAAATATCCGCAAAACAATTCCCGAGCTTCCCGATGTCAAGCGCGAACGGTTCGTGAAGGATTACGGTCTCCCGGCATACGACGCCGACATGCTCACTCAAAGCCGGTCCATGGCAGCTTATTACGAGGACGCGGCAAGGCTTTCGGGGCAGCCCAAGGTGGTTTCAAACTGGATGATGGGCGAACTCATGCGCCTCCTGAACATCGATGGCAGAGAGATTGAAGACTGCCCCATCAAGCCGGACCGGCTCGCGGAGATGCTCAAGATGATCAGCGAAGGCGTGATCAGCACCAAGATCGCCAAGACCGTGTTCGAGGTAATGTACAAGACTGGCAAGGACGCCGAAACGGTTGTCAGGGAAGAGGGCCTCGTACAGGTCTCGGACACCGGCGCCATAGAAAAAATCATTGAAGAGGTGATCAAGGCCAATCCCGGCCAGACTGCGGATTACAGGGCAGGGAAGGAAAAGCTCTTCGGCTTTTTCGTTGGCCAGGTTATGAAGGCGAGCAAAGGCAAGGCGAATCCGGACCTCGTCAATCAGCTGCTGAAGAAAAAACTAAGTGTATAGCGATTTAAAGATGGAACGTTTAAATTTAAAATATTAGCAGGGGGAGTTGAGATGCTTGAATCGATGCGGAAACATATGTCATGGATGATGTGGATAATAGTTGGTCTTGTCACGGTAACATTTCTTTTCTTCGGGATATATCCATCCGCTACGAGCGGCAGGACGGTAGCAAAAGTTGACGGATACGTAATCACATCGGACGAGCTCAACAGGGTGTATAAGAACATGTATGAAAGCTACCGACAGGTTCTGAAGGAACAGTTCGACGAGAACTTTGCAAAATCAATCAAGTCGCAAGCTCTCCGTGAACTGATCGCGCACAGACTGCTCATTGAGGAAGCGCAACGCGTGGGACTAAGGGTTTCTGATGAAGAACTGCAGGCATATATCATGCGTATACCTGCCTTTAACATCGACGGTAAGTTCGATAAAAAGAGCTATGACTTTTATCTCGACCGTATCAACATGACGCCGGCAATGTTTGAATCCAGTCAGCGTGAATACCTGCTCAGGCAGAAATTGGAGCGGCTTGTCGAGGATGGAGTTTCGGTTACTGATGCCGAACTCTCCGCTGCATACGCATCGAAAAACCTCAAAGCCAAACCTAGGGATTTTGAGAAGAACAAGGCAGTCTTCAGACAAACATATCTCGCCGAGAAGCGGAGAGAGGCGCTCAATGCGTTTGTCAAGGGCCTTCAGAACAAGGCTTCCGTACAGATAAATGAAAAGGTTCTTGCTCTTTAAAAGGAGATTTCGAAAAAGAGAGGGTTCGTCCCGAACGGGCGAGCCCTCTTTTCGGTTGTCATAAAGTCGTTCATATCCTTTTTCCAGTCAAGGCCCCATCATATCCCATGGATGAAGCACCTTATCCTCATCAGGACATATCAGGGATATCCTCAAAACGGAGACCCAGGCCCGGTTCTGCCTCGCGCCGAGTGTCGATCTGTAATCTGTGAACGACTTCTGCAGCAAGCTCAATTGTTACCGTATCGTGTGGAAGCGAAATATTGATATGAACGATGGTGAACCCAGAAGCGATGACAAGGTCCGAGGAGACAGACCACCTTTAAATCGAGTCTCGGAGAGAAAGTCAATCGTACATATCAGACAGTGCAGCAAACAGATGAATGAGGCTCCTGCATCCTTTTTCCCAATCAGAAATTAGGAGGCTCTCGTTCTCTGAGTGCGCCGCCGTGTAGGGATCTCCTATGCCAAAAAGCAGGGCAGGGATGCCGCCAAGCGCCTCCGTTATGGTCTGCACAAAGGGAATGGAACCGCCTGCGCCCACGACTGCCGGTTTTTTGCCGTATCCTTTCTCAAGCGCTGCGAAGGCTATCTCAAATACGGGGCCATTCGTATCGGTACTCCACCAGCGTGAGGGCGACTCTTGTTCTATCATCACCTCGACACCCCATGGCGCATGGCGTGTCAAGTGTGCTTTAAGCAGATCCAGAGTCTCCGCAGGATCCATATCCGGGACTATCCGTATCCCGACCCGAGCCCAAGCCGAGTCGTTGATGATATTGGCAGCCTGACGGCGGCTGCTCGCTTCGATTGCGTTCACGGCGATTGACGGTCGGTGCCACATTTTTTCGTAGACCGAGCCTTCGCCCCCGATGATCTGTACCCCGGGTAAGATTTTTGACTGTTTCCTGTAGAGAGTCTCCTTGAACGGCAGGGCATTGAGTGATGCTCTCTCTGTCGGCGAGAGTCGCCGCACCTTGTCCAAAAGGCCCGGGATGGAGGGTTTCCCTTGGTCATCAACGAGGCCTGCAAGCATCTTTGCGAGGGCGAGCACGGGGTCAGGCAGCGGTCCGCCCCAGGTGCCTGAATGTACGCTCGATGAGAGCGATCGTACCTCGACATTCACGGTTACAATACCGCGGAGCGAGGCCGTTAGCGATGGGATACCACTGTCGAAGTTCTCGCTGTCCGCGATAAGGACCACGTCTGCCGAAAAGAGCTCGCGGTGACTCTGAAGTAATTTCTCAAGGTTAGTCGAGCCCACTTCTTCTTCGCCTTCAATCAATACTTTGACGTTCACAGGCAGGCTACCGACGGAGGCAAGGTATGACCTGATGGCCGCGGCATGCATCATCACGCCTCCCTTATCGTCAGAGACTCCACGGCCGTAAAGCCTGCCGTGCCGTTCCGACGGCTCGAAAGGCAGCGTCGTCCAAAGATCTTCTCTCCCAACAGGCTGGACATCGTGGTGTGCGTATAGGAGGATGGTTGGTTTTCCGGCATCGCCGGTCAATTGACCGAACACAGAAGGATGACCTCCAGCAGTATCCAAGATACGAACGTCCTTGAGACCGCTTTTGGCGAGGATTTTTGCAACGGCCTCTGCACTGTGTCTAACCGGAACGGGGTCGAACCCGGGAAAGCTTATGCTCGGTATGCGGACGAGGTCTTTGAGGTTGTCGATGTGATCGGGGATATGGTTCTGGAAGTGATCAAGTGCAGCAATAAGATTGTCGTTGTCCATGTGAAACTCCTCCGTCATTTCAAAAAAAATAAAGGGCTGACCTGTTGGCCAACCCTTTTCATGGCTTCCTGGAATCTAGGTTAAGAGAAATCCTGATCCTAGGACTGCCAGTCAGTCTAAAAATATTTTATCCCTTTTAGGGCTATTGTCAAGTGGTTGTTTTCGATCATCAGAAGAGACGGATCAAGATATATTCCATGCCTATTATCGCAAGTTTCTGCCCGTCTCTTGTAGAAAATATGCAGTCCAAAATGGGCTAAGTCCGGGAATCATGGGAAAAAAGGAAGCAATGAAAGGGTCTGTGGTATAATCAGCCTTTTTAAAATTGCCCGTCTCAGTAGATCTGATGCACAATTATTCGGAACAGGAACAGTCTGACCTGAACCGCGTTAGCATTTAATGGGAACGAAGATATATCTCAGCAATTATGAAGTGGATCTGTCATGATCATTGCCGACTCTCAATCTTGTGATCATATTCACCAGTTCTCATCATTCTATTTGAGAAGATTGTGAGGCCAAGTTGGATAAAATAATTGACAAGAAAACCGAGGTAAGCTCCTGCAACAACGTCACTGATGAAATGATAATTCGTAATAATGAGAGCCAGCGCGAGAACAGATAAAAAGCTAAAATATGCGGACTGATAGCGAGGATAGAACATCCAAAGGGCGATAACGAGAGCCATAAAGACAGCCATGTGCCCCGAAGGAAAACTGGTGTAATTCCCCCCACCGTGAAACCAGTGGAACTCTTTAAAACCGGGATGACGTAACCAGAATCTTGTGTCGATTCTGCCAACGACATGCTTCAGGGAGGATTTCACAAAGAATGTGAGAGGGATCGTAATTGCAATGAGCTGAAAAAACCGCGTATGCGTGTCGTAAATGCCTTTATGCGTGAGGTAGAAATATGCTGTCCATGCAATGACAGTAATGAGACAAACTATGGGAAATAAGAAGTCGGGAATGTTAGCGGAAAAGATAGACAGACGAGCATGTGACATCCATAATCTACTGACGAACAGGGCGGTTCTTGTGTCCAAAAAAAAGTAGCTGCATAGGACAAGCAGGACAAATAGCAGGAAGCTGATGCCGATCTTTTTCACATCCATACCGATATGCCTTCCTAAAGTGGTGCCCAGGAATTAGAAAAATAAAATGATAGGTACATTGTTACCGAGTGCGCGAGCTCCGAAAAGAATAAAGGTCAGTCTATGCTTTTCTGAAACTATTGTCAATGGAGGAGATGGAGAGAACGATCGTAAGGAAGATTCACGTGACCGGTGACGATAGCCGGTACTGAAGCGACATCGAGCTATCGAGAGATCTCGAGCTGGCCAAAGCGAAAATTAACAGTTGCGCCTGCCGCTATCATGACGTTTCTTTCTGCAACAGCGAGGCATGTTCTATTACAATCGTGTTGGTATGGCCTGGGGGATGCTATTACTACATTGTATGCTTGACACGCTGCAATTAAATAGCTATAATAATAGCTAATATTATAGCGATAAAGTAGGGCCTGTCCTTTCTAAGGATATCGATAATAATGGATTGGCGCAGATTCGATTATATAGTATTAAACAAATTTATACGCTGCGGAAGGAAATGTCCAACATGACCGAAAAAATACTCGCTAGGCAGAAACGAATCAATCCCTGGCATTTTATCTGGCTTTCTGTCGTGGTCTCAGAGCTGTTCACGGCATTCTTGAATACCATCCAGAGCTACATCTGGTATGGCAACTTTTCACAGAACTTACTCATAATAGGTGCGCTCGATGCTTTGTTTATCCCCTTGATCGTTGCGCCCATTGTCATTTATTTTATAAAACATACTGCCGAACTAAAAAAAATCAATGAGCGGCTTCAGCAGGTAATCACAGAGCGCGAACGGGTGGAGCTGGAACTGCGGGAAAGCGAGTCGCGTCTGCGTACCGTCATGGAAAATACGCCGGTGGTGCTTTTCACACTGGATTGGAGGGGGGTGTTTACGCTATCTGAGGGAAGAGGACTGTCAGCGCTGGGTCTCAAACCCGGCGAGGTCGTGGGCCGGTCGGTCTTCGAGGTTTACCGCGACACGCCTTCGGTGCTCGAGGCAGCCCGTCGCGCATTGGCGGGTGATGCGTTCAGCACAGTAATCAGTGTGGACGGAATCGTCTTTGAAATCTGGTACTATCCTGTTAGAAACGAGCGAAATGAACTGATAGGGACGACCGGGGTCGCCACTGACATAACCGAACGAAAACGAATTGAGAAAGCCGTAGAGCAAGCGGCGACGGAGTGGAGGGCTGCAATGGATGCATCTCAGGATGTTATCTACCTGCTCGATCTCAATCGACGTTTAATGCGAGCCAATAGATCATTCTATACAATGACAGGGAGAAATCCAGAAAACGCTTTAGGACGCCATATTGCAGAGATCATTCATCCCCATGGCGAAACAGTACTCTGCCCAACATGCCAGGCGCAGGAGGAAAAACGTGATGCTTTCATTATCATGGAAGAAGATAATCCCGATAATCCAGCCGGACGACCAGTTGAGATCACCGTTAAGATAGTCCGCGACAAACAAGAACAGCCTATAAGTATATTGATGTCTATGCACGACCTGACGCATGAGAGAAAGATTCAAGAAGAAAAAAGCAAACTTGAGG
>DATJZV010000060.1:0-32550 GCA_035498715.1 Nitrospirota bacterium | reverse complement strand
GTATCACGCGAGAAGAAGATACTGTCCATCCTTGAGCAGGAAATCGAGGACGGCGAGGAAATGACCGCGGCGGTCAGAAAGATCGCAGAGCAGATGCTGCTTGGAGAAAAAGGATATCTCCCGGGCGATATTAGAAAGAACGTCGTCTTTGATGTTGTTCTCGGCTCGGAGACTGTAAAGTCTTCCGTGGACTTTCTCATTTCCGTGGACGGCATGATCTCCATGGTCATAAAATGCGCAGCGGGGTCTCTTAACTCGAGGGAACGCCACGTTGTTGCGGCTGCGAGGGTGCTTGGTGATTATCAGATTCCGGTGGCCGTGGTCATGGATCCGATGAACGCCGTCGTGCTTGACGGTGTTACTGGCAAGATGACCGGCGAAGGGTTTGAAACAATCCCGAAGAAAGATCAGATACGCCGGATGCTTTCAGGTATCAGCCTGGTCCCGCTCCCGCCTGAAAAGGCCGAGAGGGAAAAGCGGGTCTTGCTCGCCTTCGATGCCATCAGATGCTGTATTCCGCAGGGGGCAGACGGAGGCGTGCCGCTCGGCGGTGTTAGTAAAGAATAGATAGACCTCACTTCATTCAGAATCCTAACTCCATGAGAGAAGGCCGCTGGCTCTCGTCGGCGATGCACATCGTTCCTTGGCGAGGGTGACATAAATCCACCGCCGGCATTCGTTAGAGAATTAACTTTTCTACCGGAGTTTACTGTTCCCCCTGCCATGGACCGCATTTTCCCTCTGTTCCGCGTTGCCATCATTTCCTTAGTTCGTCTCAATCAAAACAAATCTTGACTGTGAGCGTTCCATGATGATAAAATGCTCAAAAATATTAACGAATACGGGCAGATGGACAGGATTAAAAAGGCGGTCATCATATTCATTGCACAGGGCGCATATGCAGGGAGATTTCCTGTTGCGCCGGGGACTGCTGGTACACTCATTGGGGTGTTCCTCTACCTGTGGATGAGAGCCATTTCTCCAGCATCCTATCTGGTTGTCTGTTTCATCGTCATTATGATCGGGATGTGGACCGCCGGTCGGGCAGAGTTGTTCCTCGGCCGCAAGGACAGCCCCTCGATCGTGATCGACGAGATCGCTGGTTATCTTGTGGCCATGTTTATGGTTCCGGAGAGGTGGGGCTTTGTTGCTGCAGGATTTCTCCTCTTCCGGGTGTTTGACATTATAAAACCTTATCCCCTGAAGAGGCTCCAGAATATCCACGGAGGCGCCGGGGTGATGGTCGACGACATCGGAGCCGGAGTATATACGAACCTTGTGCTCCAGGCCGCAGCATTTTATTTTCGCCTAAGGTGAAACAATGGAATTACCTGATAGCAATGATAAACAGCCATATTCCCATCCACGCTGCAGTGCGCTCGACTGAATGACGCAGATAACCGAAGAGACTTTTGAGCAAACCCTCCAGTCCTTTATCCGTTCGGAAGAGATCAACCTCCGCAAGGCGACTTTCATTGACCCCTACGGGATGCTGGCACTCCTCGAAATCGGCGAACTCTGCATGCTTGAAGACGTGAGGAAGGTCGTCATCCTTCCTCAGTTTGACGAGGTTCTCAAGTACCTCGAACGGATGGATTTCTTTTCCTTAGCCCGGCGTTATTTTACCCTCGAGCCATCATCGCCGGATATTTTCGGTAAATATCAGCGGAGCGCGGACTCAGACGTGCTCCTCGAGATCACCCCCATCGAAAAGGCCGACGACATCCATCTCATCGCGGGAAAGGTGAGAGACCGTGCGCAAGCCATCCTCGCTACCCACCTGCACTACGACGACCGAGCGATCAGCGGCTTCATCGTGGCCCTCTCTGAAGTCTGCCAGAACATCATCGAGCACAGCGAGAACAAAGGATTCGTGGGCATCCAGAAATACCGGTTCCAGAACCTGAACAGGAACGTGGTCAAGATCGCGGTCATGGACATTGGAATCGGGTTCCGCAAGTCACTTGCCGGCAGGTTCAAACTGCGAAGCGACATAGATGCAATCGAACGGGCCCTCCTGCATGGCGCCTCCCGCTACGAGGACGAGGGCCGCGGCCACGGCCTGGCTGCGGTACGCAGGTTCGTCAATCAATGGCAGGGCAAGCTCTCCATCCGATCAGGCACAGCAAAGCTATCCCTCATTCCCGAATGGGCCTGGGGTAACGAGAAAGAGCGAAATCTCATAGCCTTCCCCGGCTCGCAGATCAATATCCTGCTTCCGGAAGTTTAGCTTTCTCGCCTTAGCCCGTCGCCTTTTGAGGAGAGGGGATGACGAGGGCGAACCTTCTGTTCCTGAAAACCTATTCGCACATCATTCCCGCGCAAGGCGCGAATCTAGGCAGGAATACTTACACTAAAATTTTCCTTGACAAAACCCTTAAAATATGGTTCAATTGATTCAATTGAACCATAGCAAAATATTGGGCTGGGGAAGGAAGATTAAGGATGAGGATTGGAAATGGCCAAGTACGACCTTTTTAAACTCCTCAGAGAAGAGCTCAAGTTCAGCTCGAACAACCTCGTCACACGGCCTTCCGGCCAGGCCATTCGGGAACGGATTGAGCGGGACATCGAAAAGGAACACGAGGGCGCGGTGATTGCCCTCGATTTTTCAAAGATCGGGGTGATCGACTATTCCTGCGCCGATGAGATCGTGGCGAAGCTCGTGTCACGGCTCCTCAGCGGAGAGTACGGCGACAAGTATTTTCTCTTAGTGGGGTTGAACGAAAACCAGAAGGAGAACATCGAGGTGGCTCTCGAACGCAAGGACCTTGCGGTCATGGCCGAGACGCGGGACGGGGAAAGGATAGTCCTGGGGGAACTTAATAATTATCTCAGGGACACGCTCGATTTCATAGTCAAGAGAAGAACGGTCACATCTAAAGATCTCTCGGACGGCAGGAAGCTCGAGGCGAACACGAGCGGCACCCGGCTTCTGAACCTTCATAAGAAACGGCTTGTCAAAAGGGCTGAAGAGATGCGAAATGACGGGAGAATTTGGGTGTATGAGCTCTTGTGAAAGTCAATTTTCGTTGACTGTAAGCGCACCGTGATGATACAATGTTGCGTATTGTTCGCGATTGCAGCAGGATGTGAGAATGGTGATTGCCCATGCGTGCTGAAATCATAGCAACCGGCAGCGAGCTTCTGTCAGGAGGCGTGCCGGAGACCAATTCCATCTTCCTTTCGGAGGGACTCCTGCTTGTCGGCCTGGTGACGGCGTTCAAGACCGTTGTCGGCGATGATGAGAAAGACATGGAAGAGGCGCTCCGCAGGGCCATGGATCGGGCCGACGCAGTGATCGTCACCGGTGGGATTGGACCAACCGAGGACGACATTACGCGCAAGGTAATCGCGAAGATCGTCAAGCGGCGCCTGGTGCTGAACGAGGACGCTTATAAGGCCATCCATGCAAAGCTTTCCGGAAGAGGCAGAGAGTACGTAAGCACGAACGACCGGCAGGCATTGATCCCCGCGGGCGCACGGCTCCTCCAGAACCCCGTTGGCATAGCACCCGGTTTCTTTCTTGATGAGGAGAACACGTTCATCGCCGTCCTCCCCGGTGTCCCCAAGGAAATGACGGCCATGTATCTTGAGGGGCTCAGGCCGGTTCTTGAAGAACGGTTCGGCGGCAAAATATTCATCAGACGCAAGATATTGCACACCTGCGGCGTGTCCGAGTCCGCAGTAAATCAGGCCATACAGGACATTATGAAGCGCGGGGCGCCAGCCGTGGGACTTACGGCAAAAGAGACGGGCGTTGACATCCGCATCATCGCCAGCGAGACCGGTGCCGAGCGGGCTCAGTCGCTTGTGGACAGCACCGAGACGGCGATACGGGAAAAGCTCGGCGATGCCGTATACAGCGTGGACGGCCAGCCGATGGAAGAAGTAGTGGGCGCGCTTCTCAAACAGCGCAGGCTTAAGCTCTCAGTCGCAGAATCCTGTACAGGCGGCCTGATTGGCGCAAGGATCACGAACATCGCCGGAAGCTCAGAGTATTTCGAGCGTGCAGCCGTGACCTACAGCAATCCTGCGAAGACGGAAATGCTCGGTGTCCCGGGAGCATTGCTTGAGCGCTACGGCTCGGTCAGCAGTGAGGTGGCGGCGGCCATGGCGCGGGGCATCCGGCAGGCCGCGAAGACGGACCTCGGGCTTTCGGTCACCGGTATTGCCGGCCCTGACGGCGGCACCGAGCAAAAGCCCGTGGGGCTCGTGTACACCGCGCTTGCGAGCGCCCAGGGAGTCAAGACCAATGAGCACCGGTTTCTCGGAAACAGAGAGCACGTGCGCATGAAGGCATCCCAGATGGCCCTCGACATGGTGAGACGGCACCTGATTGGTTAACGCGGAACAGAAACTCCAGGGAAATATGATTTGCTGATTGCGTGTTCATTCCGTATTTGATATGCGTACTTTCATCGCCATAGAGATCCCTGCTGAGATTATAAAGGAGATGGCGAAGGTCCAGGACGAGCTCAAGCGCTCCGGCGCCGATGCGGGCTGGACCAGGCCTGAGGGGATCCATCTGACGCTCAAGTTTCTGGGAGAGGTGCCGGAGGCGAGGAGCGAGGAGATCAAAAACGCCCTGGTCCAAGCTGCCGGAGCCACGAGCAGGTTCCGGCTGAAGATAGCCGGGGCAGGTGCCTTCCCGAACCCGAAGAATCCCCGTGTGGTTTGGCTTGGTGTGTCTGGCGATATTGACAGGCTTTCAGCACTTCAGGGTTCGGTTGAGAAGTCGATGACAGCTATCGGGTTTGACCGGGAGGAGCGGGCCTTTTCCCCCCATCTCACGCTGGCGCGGATCAAGTACCTCCGGCCGCGATATTCCTGGCAGAATGCGATCGACAGCATCAAGGATATAAGGCTTGCCGAGTTTGATGTGGACCACGTCAGCCTCATGAAGAGCGACATCAAGCCGTCGGGTGCGGTGTATACGGAACTCGGCAGGGTAAGTCTGAAATAAACTTAAAATTCGACATTCAAAGTTCAATGCTACTGGCGAGCCGCGCAGCGGCGAAAGGAGATCCATAATGGTGGACAAGGATAAGTTGAAGGCGCTGGAACTGGCGGTAGGCCAGATCGAAAAACAGTTCGGCAAAGGTTCCATCATGCGCCTGGGCAGAGAGGAAGTTCCGGCGGGCATTCCCGCGATATCCACGGGTTCCCTGGGCCTGGACATCGCCCTCGGCGTGGGCGGCGTGCCACGGGGGAGGATCATCGAGATCTACGGTCCCGAATCCTCCGGCAAGACCACGCTCGCGCTCCATATCATCGCGGAGGCGCAGAAGGCCGGGGGCCAGGCGGCTTTTATCGACGCCGAGCATGCGCTCGACGTGGTCTATGCGCGTAAGCTGGGGGTCCGCACTGATGATTTGCTAATCTCACAGCCGGACACGGGCGAGCAGGCGCTCGAGATCACCGAGACCCTCGTTAGGAGCGGCGCCATCGACGTTATCGTGGTCGATTCCGTGGCCGCGCTCACGCCACGGGCAGAGATCGAAGGCGAGATGGGAGATGCCCACATGGGACTCCAGGCGAGGCTCATGAGC
The DNA here is from genome assembly GCA_035498715.1 of Nitrospirota bacterium. Lineage (GTDB taxonomy): Bacteria > Nitrospirota > UBA9217 > UBA9217 > UBA9217 > DASPSR01. The sequence goes on along the minus strand of DATJZV010000060.1, from coordinate 26,998 downwards.
CAGGCGCTCAGAAAACTCACAGGCGCGATCAGCAAGTCCGCGACGACGCTCATTTTTATCAACCAGATCCGCATGAAGATCGGCGTCATGTTCGGCAATCCCGAAACCACTACCGGCGGCAACGCTTTGAAGTTCTATGCCTCGGTGCGGCTCGACATCCGCAGGGTCTCAGCCATCAAGGAAGGCGAGGATGTGACCGGGGGGAGGGTGAAGGTCAAGGTCGTAAAAAACAAGATTGCCGCGCCATTCCGGTCCGCGGAGTTTGATATTATGTTCAACGAAGGCATCTCCAAGCTCGGCGAGATCATCGATATGGGCGTGGAGAAGAATATCGTGGAGAAGAGCGGTGCCTGGTTTTCTTACAGCGGCACGCGGATCGGCCAGGGACGGGAGAATGTGAAACAATTTCTCCTGGAGCACCCTGACATGGCTTCCGAGATCGAGCAAAAAGTAAGGCAGGCTGCCGGCCTCACGGCTGTTGGCGCCGCGTCGGAGAGCAGCGCTTCAGCCCGGGACAAGGATGCCGCACCTCAGGGAGAGCGCGGAGGAAAAGCCGCGAAGGGCCAGAAGTCCGAGAAGCACGTGGAGGCGTAAATGAATCTGAACGATCTGCTCAAGATGACTTTTGAAAAACGCGCGTCCGACCTGCACATCAAGGTCGGGGTGCCGCCGATGCTCAGGATTGACGGCAAGCTGACTCCGCTCGAAGCTGAGAAGAGGCTCACACAAGAGGATTCCCTCACCATTGCCATGGGCATCATGAACGCTACGCAGAAAACTAAGTTCAAGGAAAAAAACGAACTCGATATGGCCTATGCCGTGCCGGGGCTGGGTCGTTTCCGCGTGAACGTGTTCCAGCAGCGCGGGAGTGTTGGCATGGTCTTCCGGCAGGTTCCCATGAAGATCTTGAATTTCGAGGATCTCATGCTTCCCACCGTACTCACGAAAGTCGCACAGGAGCAACGCGGTCTGATCCTGGTGACCGGGACGACGGGAAGCGGTAAATCCACGACCCTGGCATCGATGATCGACTACATCAATACGTCCAGAACGGCTAACATCGTCACGATCGAGGATCCGATCGAATTTTTGCATAGAGATAAAAAGAGCATCGTGAACCAGCGCGAGATCGGCAGCGATACTTTTTCATTCGGCGACGCTCTCCGGAGCGCCTTGCGTCAGGACCCTGACGTGATCCTCGTGGGAGAGATGAGGGATTTCGAGACCATCTCTACGGCGCTGACCGCAGCCGAGACGGGCCACCTCGTGCTCTCCACCCTGCACACCCTGGACGCAGCGGAAACCGTCAACCGTATCATCACCGTTTTTCCCCCTTACCAGCAGAAACAGGTGAGGATGCAGCTTGCCTCGGTTATCAAGGGGATCATCTCGCAGAGGCTCGTCGCTAAGGCGGACGGCAGTGGACGCGTGCCGGCGGTAGAGGTGATGCTCGGTACCCTGTCGGTGCGGGAGGCGATCATTGATGATGCAAAAACCCGCCAGATACCGTCGATCATCGCAGCCGGCATTACCCACTACGGCATGCAGACCTTTGACCAGTCGCTTCTCATGCTGTACAAGAAGGGTGTGATCACCTATGAAGAGGCGAGCATGACTGCGAGCAACCCGGATGACTTTGCGCTCAAGGTAAAGGGCATCCAGTCAACGAGCGATCTCACATGGGAAGAGGAAGATCGGCGAAAAACGGCAAGCAAGCCGGCTGCAGGAACGGCTTCAAAGCCGGGAGGCGCTCCTGGTTCTACCCAGAAGGAGGGTGAAGCACGGGAGTACAAGGGAACCTCGACGGACAGCGACTTCAAAATCGACCGGTTTGGAGACAAATAAGGGGACTGATGCGGAGACGCTGTGCATGGGCGAAGAGAATGACAATGAATGTTCCCAAGCAAAGAACATCGCCTACCGCTATCTCTCATACCGGCCAAGAAGTTATTCAGAAGTTGAGAAAAAGCTGCGTGACAAGGGATTCGGTGATGTCACCGTTCGCGTAGTCCTATCCAACCTGATACGGCTCGGATACATCGACGATGAAAAGTTCGCGGACCAGTGGGCGCAGAGCAGGGTAAGGCTCCGGGGACTCGGCAGGCGCAGGATTGAGCAGGAACTGAGAGATAAGGGCGTTGACCGGGAAACCGTCCGTCGGGCGCTTGATGACGTTCTGACCGCTGATCTCGAATTCGAAACGGCGAGAAGGGCCGCCGAGCGGAAGCTCTTGACGATGAGAACCCTCGATCGCGAAACCAGGCGCAGGCGGCTTGCAGGTTTCCTCGAAAGAAAAGGGTTCTCGTTCGCAGTGATTCGTCAAATTTTAATAAACACAGATCGAGGTTGAAACCACAGGTAATCAGAAGCGGGCGCGATTCTCGACGACACGGCTCATTACGGATATAATTCCTGAATGCGAGATTAATCATTCTTGAAACTGTATCCGTCCGCCTTCATCCGTCATCTGTGGTTATTTTAATTTTATTTCCGGTTAAGGAGTAAGACTTGAAGGCAAACGATTTGCGGAAGCTTTTTTTAGATTACTTTGCGGAGCGGGGGCATAAGATCGTGCCGAGCTCGGCGCTCGTTCCCCGGAACGACCCGACACTGCTGTTCACGAACGCGGGCATGGTCCAGTTCAAGAGCGTGTTCCTCGGCGATGAAACGCGTGAGTACAAGCGCGCGGTGACGAGTCAGAAGTGCATGCGCGCCGGCGGCAAGCATAACGACCTCGAGAATGTCGGCCATACTGCCCGACATCATACTTTTTTCGAGATGCTCGGGAACTTCTCGTTCGGCGATTACTTCAAAAAAGAAGCGATCGCCTTTGCCTGGGAATTCCTGACGAGCGTTGTCAGACTTCAGAAGGAAAAACTCTGGGTAACGATCTACAAGGATGACGACGAGGCATTCCGGCTCTGGCAGGAAGTGGCCAAGGTCCCTACCGACCGCATTGTGCGTCTCGGCGAGAAGGATAATTTCTGGCAGATGGGAGACACCGGTCCCTGCGGCCCGTGCTCCGAGATCATCTTCGACCAGGGGCCTGAGGTCGGATGCGGGAAGGGCGAATGCGCCGTAGGATGCGACTGCGACCGCTATCTAGAGATCTGGAACCTCGTTTTTATGCAGTTCAACCGGGACGCGTCGGGAGCACTTTCACCGTTGCCCAAGCCGAGCATCGACACGGGCATGGGACTCGAGCGTTTGTCTGCCGTGGTCCAGGGCGTCAAAAGCAATTTCGAGAGCGACCTGTTCCAGCCCATCATCAAACAGATCGCAGCGCTTGCCGGCGTGCCGTACCACAAGGACCAGCAGGCGGACATCTCGTACCAGGTGATCGCCGACCATCTCAGGGCAATGACCTTTCTGATCTCCGACGGCGTGCTTCCCTCGAACGAAGGAAGGGGGTACGTGCTTCGGCGCGTGGTCCGCAGGGCCAGTCGCTACGGTAGACTCATCGGGATCGAAAAACCGTTCCTGTACAAGCTTACAGGAGTGGTCGTTGATGAGATGCGCGAGGCCTATCCCGAACTCGTGGACAGCCGCGAACACGTTGCCAAGGTCACGCTGCTCGAAGAGGAGCGGTTCGCGACAACGCTCACCTCAGGGATCGCGCTTCTGAATGAAACGGTAGCCACGATCAAGGCCGAGAAGAAGAACGGGATCCCCGGCGACGTGCTATTTAAGCTCTACGATACTTTCGGCTTCCCCCTCGACCTGGTGGCGGATATGGCTCGGGACATGGGCCTGAAGCTTGATGAAGAGGGATACCGGAAGGCCATGCAGGAGCAGCGGGTCAAGGCTAGGGCGGCTTGGGCCGGCTCAGGCGAGGCCAAGGTCAAGCCCGTCTATAAGGAAGTTGCTGGCGGCATTAGCAAGCCGGCCTTCACGGGTTATGATATACTTCAAGATAACGGCCAGATTATTGCTATCATTAAGGGAGACAAAAGTGTCACCGAGGTGCGTGAGGGTGACGAGGCCGAGCTAATCATGGATCGTACGCCCTTCTACGCCGAATCGGGCGGCCAAGTGGGAGACAAAGGCGACGTGCTCGGCGAAGGCGCGAAGTTCTCGGTGAACGATACGGTGAAACCATACGAAGATCTTATCGTTCATCGGGGCAGGCTCAAGAAGGGCACTCTCAAGGTGGGGGACACGGTGCTCGCGCGCGTGGACGAGGAGAGCAGGGGCGATACGGCACGACACCACACTGCCACGCACCTGCTCCACGCTGCGCTCCGGTACGTCCTCGGTGACCACGTGAAGCAAGCGGGTTCGCTTGTGGCGCCTGACAGGCTCCGGTTCGATTTTGCACACTATACGGCGCTCACGGACCGTGAGCTGAACAGGCTCGAAGAACTCATCAACGAGCACATCATCGAGAACCACCCCGTTGAGACGATTGTGATGGACATTGACCAGGCGGTCGCTTCCGGAGCCGTGGCGCTTTTTGATGAGAAGTACGGCGACCGGGTGCGGGTGGTCACGGTCAAAGACGTGAGCAAAGAGCTCTGCGGTGGCACGCACACCCATGCAAGCGGCGATATCGGAGTGTTCAAGATCATCTCCGAAGTGGGCATCGCCGCGGGCGTCCGGAGAATAGAGGCCGTTGCCGGCAGGCATGCGTACCGTGCGTTCAAGCGCGAGGAGCAGAGCATCATGGATATTGCCCAACTGCTCAAGGCATCGGACCTCGATGTGGTCCCGCGCGTTGAGAAGCTTGTGGCCCAGGTCAAGGGTCTCGAGAAGGAGCTCGACCAGTTCAAGCATAAGCTCCAATCGTCCCAAGCCGGTGATGTCGTTGGTGGTGCGCAGGTGATCGACGGGATCAAGGTGCTCACAAAGCGCGCTGACGGCATGGACCCCAAGGATCTGCGCGACTTTGGCGACAAGCTTAGGGATAAGCTCGGCTCGGGCATCCTGGCACTCGGCTCGGTCAAGGACGAGAAGGTAAGTATCATCGTGATGGTATCGAAAGACCTTACGTCCCGGTTTCACGCCGGCCAGATGATCAAGGAAATGGCGGCCATTCTCGGCGGTACGGGCGGCGGCAAGCCCGATCTGGCTCAGTCCGGAGGAAAAGACCCCGCGAAACTGGATGCTGCGCTCGATGCGTTGTATGCTATAATAAAAAAAACATAAGGAATGCGTGCGAAAGAGGGATATCCCAGGAAGGAGGATAACATGACGGTTTCAGATATCATCAAGAAGGCTATGCTGGTAGGGCTTGGCGCGCAGGAAAAGGCCAAGGAGTTCGTCGAGGAGTTGGTGAAGGCAGGAGAGCTTTCAAAGAGCGAGGGCGCGTCGCTCGTAAAGGAATGGGTCTCCAAGGCCGAGGAAAGCACGAAGGACATGGACCACAAGATCAAGGATGCCATGGGGGCCGCCTTTGAGAAATTCAATATCCCGTCCCGCGACGATATCGAGAAAGTAGAGAAAAAGCTCCAGAACATCTCCGCAAGGCTCACGAAGCTTGAGGGAGGCGAAGGGAAAGGCGGGGCATAGCCCGAAGCCTCGCAACGCCAATGTCTCTTTTGAGCTTCAGGAGAAGACATTTCCGTGACATCCCGCGGATCGGACGGATCATTGCGGTAGCGTCACGCCACGGGTTCGGCCATCTCGTGGAGCAGATGGGCCTGCAGCGTTTTGTATCGTTCGGCAGGCGCATCGTCACGTTCAAAAAGCCCCCATCTCTTGAGCACCGGGTGAGCGCTCCCGAGCGTCTCCGGCTCATGTTCGAGGATCTGGGGCCGACGTTCATCAAGCTCGGGCAGGTCCTGGCGTGCAGGCCGGACATGCTGCCCATCGAATATGCACGAGAGCTGTTGAAATTGACGGACTCCGTCGCACCATTTCCTACCGCGGAAGCGCAGAAGATCATCGAACAAGAACTGCACGCGACGATCAACTCCATTTTTAAGGATTTTGATAATGTTCCGGTGGCTGCTGCGTCCATCGCCCAAGTCCACCGGGCGTGGCTGCTTGATGGCCGCGAGGTCATGGTAAAAGTGCAGCGGCCGGATATCGACCGGCTTATCGAGCGGGACATCAGCATAATGCGGGGTATCGCCGACCTTATCGAGGCGCGGGTTCCGGAAATGGCACCCTACAACATCCCGGGAATCGTCGATGAATTTGCGCGCACCATAAACAGGGAGCTCGATTTCAATATCGAAGCAGCGAATGCTCTTCAACTCAGGAATAACTTCGAGCACAGCGATGTCTTGTACATCCCCCAGGTATATACCGAATTTTCAGGCAAGCGGGTGCTCGTACTTGAAAAGATCGACGGCATCCGCATCGACGATTTCGATCGGATCGATGCGGCGGGATTTGACAAAAAGGACATTGCCCTGAAAGGGGCATCCGCATTCTTCAAGATGGTCCTGCAGGACGGCTTCTTCCACGCGGATCCCCACCCCGGAAACATCTTCGTTCTCTCTGACGGGAGACTTGGTCTCGTGGACTTCGGCATAATGGGCCGGGTCACGGAAGAGAACATGGAACACTTCGCGAACACCTTCCTCGCCCTTGCGGGGCATGATTACGACGCGCTTGTCCGACAATACGTGAATCTCGGGTTTTTGTCCGAGGATTCGGTGGATGTAGAAAAGTTTCAGCGTGAGATGAAGGATGACCTCGCCGAACTCCTGGAACCCTACTACAGCATGCAGGTGAAACAGATAGATTTCGGTGCTTACGTAGACCGAGTAACTCATATCCTCATCCGTCACAAACTGAGGATGCCGCAAAATTTGTATCTTATGGACAAAGCGCTCATTACGCTCGAAGGCATCCTGAAGCAGCTCGACCCCGCATTCAATTATTTCGACTCGGCGAAGCCCTACGTGGCAGAACTCATCCGCCGGCGGCGTAACCCGTTAAGGGCAGCAGAACTCCTGAGAAAGAACATAGTGGACTTCACCGATGCCTTTTCACTCTTGCCGCGGCAGATGAGAACGGCTTTCAGGAAATTCATGCGTGGCGATTTCCGGGTGAATATACACCACGAGGATCTCAATCATTTCATCCGTGACCTTGACAGATCGAGCAACCGCCTTTCGTTCAGCATCATGACCGCGGCCATAATTGTATCGTCATCCATCATCATTCATGCGGGCACGGGGCCGGTGCTCTTCGGGCTTCCGATGTTCGGTCTGATCGGGTATGTGATCGCAGCGCTCCTGGGGATCTGGTTACTCATCGGCATCCTGCGGTCAGGGCAGTTGTAGAAAAGGATTGCGCGTGCAGAAGAATGAACCAAAACAGTCATTGATTCCCCGATGGGAGGGCATCAAAGAATGGGTCAGGAAACACCCGTGGCCGTCGTTCCTTATTGCCACGGGCATGCTGACCGTCATGATCCATTTTTATACGGCACTGTTTGTCCCGCCTTCAAAGGAAAAGGTCTGGAAGGAAGTGGAGGTCACGGAGGGCATGAGTTTTAAGGTCATCGCGGCCACGCTCCAGAAAGAAGGCATTATCCGTTACCGGGGGTATTTCGAGATCATCGGAAGGCTTCAGGGCATCAGCCGCAGGGTACGCATAGGTTATTACGGGTTGAGCACGAGCATGAGCATGTGGGAGGTGCTGGAGGCCCTCAGAAAAGGCAAGATTATTGAGTACGAGGTCGTGATACCGGAAGGATATAATCTCTATCAGATCGGATGGACGCTTTCAAACACGCCGATCATCTCCGACCCCCAGGAGTTCATAAAACTGGTGAAGAACAAGGAATACGTCCATTCCCTCGGCATTGATGCTGATACGCTCGAAGGCTACCTATTCCCGGACACCTACTATCTTCCCAAAGGCATCAAGATCGAAGATGTCCCGAAAAAAATGGTCCAGCGCTACAAGGCCGTTTTTGACGACAGCTATCGCGCTCGAGCGGAGGAACTCGGGTTTACCGAACAGCAGATTATCACTCTGGCTTCGATCGTAGAGAAAGAGGCCAAGGTGGCTTCAGAACGGAAGCTCATCTCCGCAGTGTATCACAACCGGTTGAAGAAGGGCATGAGACTTCAGGCGGACCCGACCGCTGTTTACGGCACTAAGGCGTGGGTCACCCATGTCACGGCGCAGGATCTCAGGCGGAATTCTCCATATAATACCTATCTTCACAAGGGCCTTCCTCCCGGCCCTATCGCAAACCCGGGTCAGGGTGCGATCCTTGCTGCGCTCTATCCCGAGCCTGCGGACTATCTTTTCTTCGTGGCCCAGGGGGATGGCAGTCACTATTTCTCGAATGATTATGGTGCGCACGAAAAGGCTATCGATAGGTATCGAGCGAATAAGAAGAAGGCGAGGCAGCAAGCAATAGTAAAGAAGAAGCAGTAGCGAGCTATTCGATACGGACCCCGAAGTCATGGAATTCAGGCAGGGAATGTATCTTACCACGGAGTCCCGGGATGTCGAATTTCCCATAGGCCATGGAGTTGTCGTAGAGTTTGATGGTCTTCTTATCCGTATCTATTTCGTATTTCCCGCCGCCGGCCACGATCCACGCGCGATCAGAGATGTCGTAATGCTTGCCCCCGGAGTCATAGCCTCCTTCGACTCCCCTGTCGAGACAGAACCGCTCAACGATGTTGGCATGATACTTCGTGAACTCTGTGGGCGAGAAGACGAGATATTCCGTGGACTCGTGTCTGATCTGGACGAACTTACCGCTTCTCGCCGGAGGGACGCCGGTCTTCGCGATCGCTGTGTAATAGAGATGCGTGTAATCGATGAACACGATGGTCATAAGAATATTATAGCCTTTTTTGCCGAGCAGGAAGAATGTGAGGCTGGGAAGGGAAGCAACGATGCCGGTATGATGATTACATCGTAAAATTGCTGTTTTGAATAATTCACGGTTGCTACTTATAAGTCAGGCGTCCCATGCTAAGGTGATGTTGGTGAGATTTCTCCGAATTTATCGTATCTCTTACGATGAAGGCAGTCCGGCTATTTTGGCAATTGCCGAAGAATTACCCTGATATTTGGTCCGTTCGAAACGCGTCAAAGCGACGAAGGGACAGCGGGGAGGACGGCAGGTATGCAAATATTCAAACTCTCTGTTCGGCATTGCAATGGAGGACGTCCATCGGGCAACCGAGGCTGTTAAGAGGCAGACGATGACAAATCCAATATTTTAGATTTCACCATATTTTTGCCGGTTTCCTTGGCAGCATTCATAAGATCTTCGGCCATTTTAATCAGCATATCTATGGTATATATCGGGCCGTTGCAGGTAACAATACCTGTACTGAACGTTACCGGCCAGCCGTTATGTTCCACCATATCCAGAAGACGTTCCTGAATTTTATAAATGATAGAGGTAGCATCCTCATTCTTTATTTCAGGCATAAGGATTGCAAATTTGGAACCTCCAAGTCTTGAAATGACATCAGCTGACCGCAATGTTGACCTCATTGTTTGTGCTGCTTCATGGAGAAGGTAATCGCCGGCAATATGGCCGAGTGTGTCATTTATGTGTCTTAGATTATCTATATCGACATAAGCGAGAGTGAGGGGTTTTTTGGATGCCGCCGATCTGTCGATTTCAGCACGTGCCTGCTCATAAAAGAATCTGATGTTCGCTACGCCCGTCAAATCATCGGTGGAGGCGTGCTCACGCTCTTTTATTATTAGTTTCTTTAGGGCTGTAATGGAATACGCAACGATCAAAAACATTCCCAGCACCATTATGGCATTCCAAATGGGAACAGCGATATGAGAATAAGGATGTCCGGACACCAGATCAGACAGGGCCCAGATGACAGCACTGAAAATTGATAGTAAGGCAGCAGGCACTCCTCCCTCGAACCAAGCGATCATAATAATGGGAAGAAGATAGAGAGCTGAAATGGAAATGTCATAGCTCGTAATGGAGTCAAGGCTGCCGATCGTCAATACGACGAGAAACCCGATGAGCGTAAGAAGTGGTTTGGGGAGTTTTCCAGGAGATTCTAAGATCGTCTGTATGCGCATATTATTAGATGCCTTCAGTTGCCGTTAATTTTGGAGGATGTGCTTTAGCCTGCCCTGGGGGTGAGTCCTCCAGCAGTGGTCTGTTTTTCTCATTTTGAGGATCTTATGTCTTTTCCACTTCTTCGTTCAGGCCCCTTGTAATTTGGATCAATCGATCGCCGTCGATCTTTACCTGATCTAAGCTCCCGAAGTAATCCCCGGATCCGTTTCGTCAACTCGTCATTCAAATCAGTTCTCCTGTCTTTCCCACTTCTCCGTTCAGGCCCCATGTAATTTGGATCAGTCGATTGTCGTCGATCTTTACCCGTTCTGAGATCCCGAAGTATCCCGCTAATCCGTTCCCTTAACTCGTCATTCACATTCCACCGACGTCCTTTCAGGTCTACCAATATAATGATAATGCAGCGTAATTATTATTAAAATGAGGTCCTCGTTTTTAAGCTCTTCTTGTGTAGATGACTGAAGGTTTTCGTGACAGCCGTTAGTATCGCTAAGCAATGGTAGCACAGAAGATCCGTAATGAAAAGAACAAGGTTGACGGTCCTTTACATCTTCTCCTGATCCACCTTTAATTCGACAAGATACCTGATTTTGGGGAGCAGAGAGGTTGCGGGTGGGTATGATTTTCCAGAGGCAACCGTCATTTTCCGCTCCTCGTCATAGAGTGTCTGGACGCCTTTCAACACATCATCGACAACGGTTGCAACATATGCTTCTCTATTCGCGCCCCGGACCCTTAATCTCCCGAAAACGACACGGGACTTACTATCGACAAAAAATACACTCGCCCTTTCATTGCTGCTCCGTATGATGACCGCTGAAAACTGGACTTTAATTGTTTCTCCTTTTTCGTTCACAAGACCGAACTCGATCTGCTTGAGAAGATTTGGTGTTCCTCCATTTTCATCAGGTATTTCATTTCTCAAAAACCTCCATGGCGCATATGTTGGGTAGGTGGTATCCAGTTGGGTCATTAATTTTTGATACTCTGGCGTATCAAAGCGTCCGGCCAGATTTAGGACATGCGCCTGATCATCCAGAATGGCTGCCTTCATATTCTTTTCCCACATTTTTTTCTGTCTCACGCGGCTCACTTCATCAGGAGGGGTGACCAGATAGGGGAGAATGCTTTCCCGGTACTTAACGAGGTTGTCTACATTCATCCCCATAAGACTCATCTTACCCCTACTATAGGGTGCAGAAAATTCGAGATACAGATTATCGTCGGTATTGATCCTTCCCCCCCTGCTGTAGGTCTTTGCGCCTTCGTTCCCCATCACAAAATAGCTCAGGAAATCCTCGGCTGACCCCATCTTGACCGGTTCCAGATCCTGTTGGACTTCCGGCACCTTGATCCGCCGCGCCAGGTCCTTTTCGTCAATTACGATGGGGGAGTTGCTTCCGACAAGTTCTGCATCATTATGGGTAAGCCATACCATGATGTAGGGAAAGACCTCACGCAGGGTTTTGACGACGGATTTGAGATTTTCTTCGGTAAGTTCATAGATCGGCAGCCATTGGCAAACGATTCCGCCGGGGTTAAGATGCTCTGCGGCAAGCTTGAAATACTCGGCAGAATAAAGATACCCCGCCCCGCTAAACCATGGATGGATCGGATCGGCAGTAATAACATCGAACTTCTCTCGCGTGGTCAGCAGGAAATTCCGGCCATCGTTGAAGACGATCTTTACTTTTGGATTATCCAGGACATAGTGGTTGTAAATACCGAACGTCCTTGCCACACCAAGCACCTTTGGCTCGATCTCAGCGAGCGTTATCTGTTCGACGCTTGGGTGAACAGAAGTCGCCCCCAGGGTCATGCCGCTCCCCGTGCCGAGCACGAACACTTTCTTCGGGTTCTTGTTGAGCAGCATGGGCAGATGGCCCAATGTGTACTGACACTGCCTGTCCTGGTCCCTGTTCGATGCCTCTACCCTGCCGTTGGTTATAAAATACTGATTTCCCCCAGACTGGATAGAACTGACGATTGACTGGATACCTTCCCCATAATACAGAACGTCGTTATTTGCCAGGGCTTCTTGGATCTTTTCCGGGCTTTTGTACCAATCGAGGAGTTGGGATTGATATATTGCGTAAAATTTCGGATCCCACAATCGCCATAGGTTGGGATTTAAGACCAGTACCAGTGCGATAATAGCCACTGCGCCGGATACCCCCCAATTCAGCGACTTTCTCCCCCTAACACTCGCCATCACGAGCAGTCCGAACCCGATGTTGATCAGGATTATTATCTGCAGGGACTGTTGTATGCCGAGCAAATAGATGAGGACAAAACCACTGACGGCTGATCCGAGGATAGCTCCGACAGTGTTATATGACAGGATCTCTCCTACTGCATGGCCGACTATTTTTTTATACTGGCCATGAATCTTCCCGGCCAGCGGAAAAGCGACACCCATGAAGAAGGCAGGCACAAACATGAAAGAAAATGCAAGGACAAAATTGGCCAATTGACTGGTTTTGAACGGCTGAATCCCCGTAAGGATATTATGAAAATAATCGTACACAAATGCTGTATGCGTTGGTAACTCTCTGATATGCAATGTTACGACGAGGGCGGACACGCCAATAATCACCTGCACGAGGCCAAAAGCAATTACGGCTCTCAGGGGGTGATTTTCCATTTTTTTATGCATCATTCCAGATATTCTGAGAAATAGACCGTATGCGGCACTCCCGAGACCGATACCCGCGAGGAAGGCCATCAACAGAAGGGTAAATCCGTACACACTTGCGCCGATGACAATGCTGAGGATCCTCGTCCAGAGCACCTCATACCCCAAGGCGCAGAATCCACTCACCCCGATACCCCAAAGTACCAGCTTGAACGGAACAACATTCTCCGGCTCTTCTGTTACAGTGGCATATGGAATAGCGTCACCGGTCTCCGCTTTCTCTCCAGTGGCTGCCTTGTCGAGAACCGTCTGTGCCTTATCCTGCAGAACGATGCCGAGAATGCCAATCAGAACATTAATCGATACCGCAATCATCAGGGTAGCACTGACAGAATAGTTGGGTAGCAGAAAGAAGCCGGTTGCGGCAGTACCAATTACAGCCCCAAGGGTATTAAAGCCGTACAGGAAGGAGAGGCGACTGCCTAGTCCTTGCACACGTCTTGTCATGAAACTCGACAATACGGGAAGTGTCCCTCCCATGAGCGTGGTAGGTACGATCAGGGCGATTGTGGCGAATGAAATGCGGATTATTGAGAGATAGATAGGAGAGGAATCTTTTATCTGGGCAAGCGGTATGTAAAACACTGGATAGAAGCGCATCAATGCCACAAATACAAGTGCTGATGCGGCAATGCCGAGTTCGAGAAACCCATAAAGGCGCAACAATTTTCTGTAGCTGCCGACCTTCTTGCCGATCGTGTAGCTGCCGAGAGCAAGACCCCCCATAAAAACGGACAGGACCGTGGTTACTGCGAGGTGGGAGCCTCCAAATATGAGGCTCAGGTAGCGGACCCACAATACTTCGTAGATGAGCGCGGCTGCCCCGGATAAGAAAAAGATCAGGTAAATAAGGCCCAGAATGAGTTGCTGCATGACTACCCCCGTTTCACTCCACGACTTTCCCAACGCCCGCGATGCGAAAACAGCGGGAAAAGCAAAACCAACAGCAAGATCCGAGGGATGGTGTGCAAGGACAGGCCTTCCTTGGTGGTATGGGTTCGATAACCGTTTCTGACGGGTATGGACGAAGTTTTTTGGATATTCCGTCTAACGATTTTGGCTCAATCTCTATATTAACCAAATGATCCAGAAGATGCAACTACAACCAAGTACAGAAAGTGATACGCAAACTATTCCCTCTGCCTTGGGTCAAGGGCATCACGGATGCCTTCTCCTAAGAGGTTGTAGCCGAGAACTGTGATGAGGATTGCGAGGCCGGGAAAGGCCGAAAGCCACCAAGCGATCTCGATGTTGTCCTTGCCCGAAGAGAGCAAGCTCCCCCAGCTCGGCGTAGGTGGCTGAACGCCGAGGCCAAGGAAGCTTAAGGCAGACTCTATAAGGACAGCTCCGCCGATGCCCATGGTCGCCGACACGAGGATGGGAGATAGGCCGTTCGGCAGAACGTGCTTCATGATGATGCGGACGTCGGTGGCGCCGATGGCGCGTGCGGCGATCACGAACTCCCGCTCCTTGAGCGATATGAACTCGGCGCGGATGAGCCGGGCCGGCTCCATCCAGCTCGTGAGGCCGATCACGATCATAATGTTGATGATGCTCGGCTCCAGGATGGCGATCACGGCGAGCACCAGGAAGATCGTGGGAATGCTCAGCATGATATCCACGGCACGCATGATCAGGCTGTCGATCCAGCCGCCGTAGTAGCCCGCGATCGAGCCCAAAAGAACGCCAAGGATTGTCGCAATCCCCACGGCTACGAATCCTACCTCAAGGGATATTCTTCCGCCCCAGAGCATGCGCGAGAGGACGTCTCTTCCAAGATCGTCTGTTCCCAGGGGATGTGAGAAGCTGGGGCCGACAAGGATGTACTTGATGTCGATGACGGAGGGGTTATAGGGTGCGACGAAGGGCGCGAAGATGGAGAGAACAAAGACGAGCAGCACCAGTATTCCGCCGATGACAGCGAGTCGGTTCTTCATGAGGTAATGAAGGGTTTGGGATGTGAAAGATTCGCTTTTTCTCATTTCTTCTGCTCTGTTTTTGTCTTTCTCCGGACTTCGCATCCCGTCCTAACGAAGTCTCACCCTGGGGTCCGTAAAGGCATATGCGATATCGGCAAGGAAGTTTCCGAGCATCGTGAGAAATGCTGCCGGCACGAGAATTCCCATGGCAAGGTTGTAGTCACGCGAGAAGACGGCTTGGTACAGAAGCTGGCCCATACCGGGGATGCCGAAGACAGTTTCCATGATCACGCTGCCGCCGATGATGCCGGGGAGAGAGAGGCCGAGAATCGTGATAACCGGCATGAGCGCGTTCCTGAGCGCGTGCTTGTAAATGACTGTTTTTTCCGAAAGCCCCTTCGCCCGGGCGGTACGGATATAGTCCTGGCGCAGGACCTCGAGCATGTTGTTCCGAACGTAGCGTGAGAACCCGGCCAGCCCGCCGAAGGCAGATACGAAGACTGGCAGGATCAGGTGCTCGGACCAGTCCGAGAGCCTGCCCCAGAGCGTAAGACCGGTTGTGTCCAGACTCTGAATTCCCGATATCGGAAGCACGCCCCATTGCACACCGAGCATGTAGATGAGCAGGAGCGCGAGCCAGAACGAGGGCGTGGAAAAACCTACGAAGACGAATACCGTTGTGAAACGATCAATGAGCGAGTACTGTCGTGTTGCCGACATGACTCCGATGGGGATGGCTATGAGGAGTACAAGCCCCAGGGAGAGCAGGTTGATCGTCAGCGTGATCGGCAGGCGTTCGAGAATTTTATCCTTGACCTTGCGGCCGTCGGCGAAGGCCTCTCCGAAATCAAGGGTCACGAACTTCTTGAGCCATGTGGCATACTGCTTGTAGAAGGGCTGGTCCGCGCCATAGAGCTTCCGGAGCCGCTCCCGGGCCTCAGCCGATGCTTTGGCGGAGAATTCCATCTGCGCCTCTGCAGGTCCACCCGGTGCGAGCCGCATGACGCCGAAGCTCAACACTGTGATGCCGAGCAGGATGGGAATCATGAGGAGCGTTCGTTTAATGACGTAGATGAACATTGGGTTGGCGCTTTATCCGGTGACTCTGTAAACAAGGTCAAAAGGTTTGGCAGCCTGGGAGAGCTTGATGCCGGTGAACTGGCCGCGAGTTGCCTTCTGGACAGGCTGGTGGTCGAACTCCATGGTCTCGATCTTCTGAGTGAAGTCGGTGTTGCTACCCTTGAGGCGAATGGTATCGCCCACAGCGAGGTCGCCGAAATCCAGCTTGATTGCAGCGATGGATGTTTTGTCGAAAAACTTGATCACCGACCCGATCCGCTCTTCCATAGGCGTAATCATAGTATAAAATTCGGCGTATTTCAAGAGGAAAGCTGTTCTTGCGGACAGAGAACATCGCGAAATTCTGCGCCGGTAAACGGGGAATATGCATATTCTTCGGACATATATAGCTTGACAACAATCGGTGGGGTTAGTATTATAAGCTCTGCAAGCTAGGGGTAAATGATAATACAGTTATGTACTTCGGGGCGTGGCGCAGCCCGGTAGCGCGTCTGCTTTGGGAGCAGAAAGCCGGAGGTTCAAATCCTCTCGCCCCGACCAGTTTTCGGCTCATGATTCATGGCTGACGGGTCATAGCCGTAAGCTAGGCTCAACGAGCCCATGTGCGCCTGTAGCTCAGGTGGATAGAGCAACAGCCTTCTAAGCTGTGGGTCAGGGGTTCGAATCCCTTCAGGCGCGCCATAAAATCCGAAAAAATTTAATAGAAAAGTTCAAAATTTTAAGGTATGATATAATCACTGTTTATTTTGAATTTTTCATTGCAAATATTAAATTTAGTTTCACACGGTGGGCGTAGCTCAGCTGGTAGAGCACAAGGTTGTGGCCCTTGTGGCCGCGGGTTCGAGCCCCGTCGCTCACCCCAATTTCCCATGAGTGAGACGGCCTTTCCGGCCGTCTCACTGTTTATACGGCATGATTCCGCGCCCGTAGCTCAGCTGGATAGAGCGTCGGACTTCGAATCCGGATGTCGCAGGTTCGAGCCCTGCCGGGCGCGCCAGAATTGATTGCGGAATGTGGCTTGCAGAATGAAATACGAGATGCTATAAACTCCCTGATCCTAATTCCGAAATCCATTGTCCGAAATTAGTTTGCGCCCGTAGCTCAGCTGGATAGAGTGTCGGCCTCCGAAGCCGAAGGTCGTGGGTTCGACTCCCGCCGGGCGCGCCATAAAAAAATAATTAATAAAGAAGAGAACCACAAGTCTGGCTTTTCCATATTAAATATTTGATTTTCTTGTTGCATCCAGATGATAAGATAAGTATAATAAATCCGCTTTTCATCTGATTCTAGCATCGATCGTATGGGCCGTTAGCTCAGTTGGTAGAGCAGCTGACTCTTAATCAGCGGGTCGAAGGTTCGACTCCTTCACGGCTCACCATATAAAAAAACAGGGAGCAGTGAGCAGCAGGCAGCGTGATCGTGAGCTGCTTATCGTTCACTGCTCTCTTTGTTCGTAAGGCGAGAGTGGCGGAACTGGCAGACGCGCCAGACTTAGGATCTGGTGGGCGACCGTGGGGGTTCAAGTCCCCCCTCTCGCACCAAATACACAAGAGTCAAGTGGCGGATAAAGCCATCACCCTAGGACGCCTTTTTAAAAGTCCTGTTCCGGAACGTCTTCATGCGGTAAACATTCTTTGGACTCAAAGACTCCGTAGAATCTTAAGCAAAGGTGGTAGATCATGAAAGTAGCTGTCGAGAACATCAGCCCGGTAAAGAAAAAACTCAATATTGAGATTGCGCCGGATTCCGTCTCAAAAGAGATGGACAAAGCGATTGCAGATGTGGCAAAAAAGGCCAAGATCCCCGGATTCCGTCCGGGAAAGGCCCCAAAGGCAATCGTGGAAAGGCACTATGGAGAGGAGGTCCGGTCCGAAGTCATGAACCGGCTGATCTCCGATTCCTATCTTCGGGCGTTGCAGGAGCATAGTCTCAGCCCCGTTGACGTGCCTGAGATCGAAAATGTTTCATCGCTGACAAAAGGATCTCCGCTTACCTTCACGGCCACCGTGGAGGTGCGGCCAGACATCGTACTCGGCACATACGACGGTATTGAGGTGAAGGAAAAGGACGTCACCGTGAGCGACGACGAGGTGAATCAGACCGTTGACCGCCTCCGCGAGATGTATGCACAGCTCGAAGTGGTTGAAGGACGGCCACTCGAGAAGAATGATACCGCGATCATAGACTTTGAAGGCCACCGGGAAGGGAAACCCATAGACGGCGCCAAGGCTTCCGACTATATGCTGGCCCTCGGCACGAACGCTCTGATTCCAGGCTTTGAGGACCAGTTGACTGGAATGAACAGGGGTGAGACACGGGAGATCAAGGTCACCTTCCCCACGGACTACAATAAGAAGGACTTGGCCGGCAAGGATGCAACCTTCAAGGTCACACTCAAGGAGATCAAGAAAAAAGTCCTCCCAGAGCTGAACGATGAATTCGCCAAGGACATTGGCGGTAACAAGTCGGTGGACGAGTTGAGAGAGGGGATCAAGAAGGATCTCGAAGCGCGAAAACGGGACGAGCTAGCTTCGGCCCAGCGCGAGGAGCTGCTGTCGAAGCTTGTGGATGCACATTCCTTCGATGTTCCGCCGGGCATGATGGAACGTGAACTGCAGGCCATGGCCCGTCAACAGGCCACGCGCATGGCCCGGCAAGGCATGGATGTGAAATCATTCGATATCGCAAAATTCCGTGAAGAGAATAGATCTCTGGCAGAGAAGCGCGTCAGGGGTTTGCTGATCCTCGACGCCATCGCCGAGAAAGAAAAGGTGGAAGTGATTGAACAGGAGGTTTCCTCCGCGCTTGCGATGATGGCCAGGACATCGGGTCAGCCCATTGATGCGATCAAAAAATACTATGAATCGCTCGACGGAGGCCTGGACAACCTGAGATCCTCGCTCACCCAGGAAAAGACTCTCGGTCTCTTGCTTTCTCGCGCAAAGAAGAGTTATAATTGAAACAGAGAATAACGTCAGGAGAAAATTACGATATGTCACTGATCCCCATGGTAATAGAACAAACGAGCCGCGGTGAGCGGGCGTATGATATTTATTCCAGACTCCTTAAAGACAGAATCATTTTCCTCGGCACGCCCATCGACGATGTGGTGGCGAACACGGTGATAGCGCAGCTCCTGTTCCTTGAGGCAGACGACCCCGATAAGGACATATATCTGTATATCAACTCGCCGGGCGGCATTGTCACGGCGGGGCTTGCCATCTACGATACCGTGAACTATATCAAGTCGCCGGTCTCGACCATCTGCATCGGCCAGGCCGCAAGTATGGGAGCTCTTTTGCTGGCAGCCGGCACCAAGGGAAAGCGGTTTTCTCTGCCTCATGCACGTATTATGATCCATCAGCCCATGGGCGGGTTCCAGGGACAGGCAACGGACATTGAGATCCATGCCCGAGAGATATTGAACATGAAGGAGACCCTGAACCGCATCCTTTCAAAACATACGGGCCAGCCCATCGAGAAGATCCAGACCGATACCGACCGTGATTTTTTCATGTCCGGCGAAGATGCAAAGCAGTATGGTCTTGTCGATGAGGTGATCGCGAAGAAGACGCCTCGCGGTATAAAGGAGAAATGACGCTATGACAGAGAAAGAGAAAAAAGAACATACACCACCCCTCAAGTGCTCATTCTGCGGCAAAGGGCAGGAAGAGGTCAAGAAGCTCATAGCCGGCCCTTCGGTATTCATCTGCAACGAGTGCGTGGACCTCTGCAACGAGATCATCGCCGAGGAATGGGAGGAGGTCAAGGAAGCGAAAATCCCCCGCCTACCGAAGCCCTCGGAGATCAAGCGCACCCTCGATGAATACGTGATCGGGCAGGAGCGCGCGAAGAAGATCCTGTCCGTGGCGGTGCATAACCACTACAAGCGGATAGGCGTCCAGCATGAGATCGGCGATGAGGTCGAGCTCCAGAAAAGCAATATTCTCCTCATCGGTCCTACGGGCGTGGGGAAGACCCTACTCGCCCAGACGCTGGCCCGCATCCTCGATGTCCCGTTCACCATCGCCGACGCTACCACGCTTACCGAGGCGGGGTACGTGGGCGAGGACGTGGAGAACATCATCCTCAAGCTCCTCCAGAACGCCAACTACGACGTGGAACGCGCACAGCGCGGCATCGTGTACATCGATGAGATCGACAAGATCAGCCGCAAGTCCGAGAGCCCATCGATCACGCGCGATGTTTCCGGCGAGGGCGTGCAGCAGGCGCTTCTGAAGCTCATTGAGGGGACCGTGGCGAGCGTTCCGCCGCAGGGCGGCCGTAAGCATCCCCACCAGGAATTCATCCAGGTGGACACCAAGAACATCCTGTTCATCTGCGGTGGGGCGTTCGTGGGCCTTGATGCCATCATCGAGCAGCGCATCGGCCAGAAGACCATGGGGTTCGGCGCCGACATACAGAGCAAAAAGGAGCGGAAACTGAGCGAGACTCTTGCCAGTCTCCAGCCCGGTGACCTGCTCAAGTACGGGCTCATTCCGGAATTCATCGGCCGCATGCCGGTCGTGGCCACGCTCGAAGAACTCGACGAACACGCCCTCATCGATATCCTCACGCGCCCCAAGAACGCCCTCATCAAGCAGTATCAGAAGCTGCTGGGGCTTGAGGGTTGCAAGCTGCGCTTTACCGAGGGGGCGCTTGAAGCTGTGTCCAAAAAGGCGATCAACCGGAAGACAGGCGCTCGTGGTCTCCGTGCCATCCTCGAGGACGTGATGCTGAACGTGATGTACGATGTCCCGTCCCAGCCCGGCATCAGGGAGTGCATCATCAACGAAGAGGTGATCAACGAAGGAGCCGAGCCGCTGCTCATTTACGAGAAGATAGCGTAACGCAGTGATCAGAAAAAAATAACAGACGACAGAGGACAGACAGGAGACGTCAGACATGAGCCGTTCTCTTCTGCCCTCTGATTTTTTTTATAGACAGTTCTCGGACGTGCTCCTTCTACTCCTTGTCATCTGGAACATATGAGAATACTCTCTGCCGAATTCGTTACCAGTGCAACGGGGCCAAAACAGTTTCCCAGTGACCGCAGACCGCAGATCGCTTTTGCCGGCCGGTCGAATGTGGGCAAATCATCAGTTATTAACGCTCTTCTTCACCGCAAGAATCTGGTAAAGACAAGCGCTACGCCCGGTAAAACCCAGCTCATCAATTTTTTCATTATAAACGACGCATTCTATTTCGTTGACCTCCCCGGCTACGGTTATGCACGCGTTCCGTACGCAGTGACCGAAGCGTGGGGGCCGATGATCGAAGGCTATCTGAAAGATTCGCCGGAATTGCACGCTGTCGTCGTGCTTCTCGACGTGCGACGGGAACCCGATGAACGCGATGTTCGTCTGATAGAATGGCTTCGGCAGTATGATATCCCGGCTATATTCGCAGTGACCAAGGCCGACAAGCTGAACCGTCAGGAGGCCGAGCGCGCACGTCGCAACATCCTCTCGCGCCTCGAGATGAAAGATCCAGTCCTCCTCACATCGGCCAAAAACGGGCTGGGGATCAAGGAATTGTGGGGAGAGATCAACAAAAAAATGAAGAATGAAAAGAGCAAAATGCAAAATTAAGACTTCATGAATCTTTGCGCACTATTTCTTCCGTAATTTATGAGGAGGGCTTCCGATGGACTTTCTTCAAGACCTCACTGGTTCGCTGTTCTGGGCGCTTGCGCTTGGCATAATCATTTACGTCGGCGGCAGTATGGCCATCGGCTTGCTCGCCAAAAAATCAGACCTCCTCAAGCCCATCGGCGTAGGTCTAAAGCTTGTTGTACTGTTTATTTCCATCCAGATATTTCTGCACCTCGGGGCCGCTGAACACCATCCGAAGATTGCAAACTACCTGAATTTTTTTTCCTGGCTTGTTATCACGTTCGCGGCGCTCCGCCTCGGCCTCTATACGTATGGTGATCTTTTCGTCGTCCGGTGGAAGCGGGGCAGCTTTCCTGCGGCATTCAAGAATATCATAACATCCGTTGTCCTGGTGGTGCTCGCGCTGATTCTCCTTAAGGAGATCCTGAGCATAAATGTTACCTCACTCATTGCCACGACGACGGTACTCACAGCGACCATCGGCTTGGCATTTCAGAGTACCCTCGCCAATATGCTGGCGGGGCTCACGATCCATCTCGAGAAACCGCTCAAGCAGGGGGACTGGATCTTGGCCGGCGGACATGAGGGACGCGTGATGGACATTTCCCTGCGGTCGACAAGGATCATGACCCTCGAGAACAACGAGGTGTTCATCCCGAACAGCACGGTCCTGAGCGAGGCAGTGGTGAACTACAGCCTGCCCGATACGAACGTGCTTCGGAAACTTACTGTGGGGGTGAGCTACGCAATTCCCCCGAACAAGGTAAAGAGCGTCGTCCTCGAGGTACTGTCAACCGTCCCGGGCGTTGCAAAGGGACCGGCACCCAGGATCCGGGTGATCAATTACGGCGACTTTTCTGTCCAATATGAGATCCGTTATCCACTGGCCAACTTCGCCACCTATGGGGATACGGAGGGGCAGATCATGAACCTCCTCTGGTACTGCTTCCGGAGAAACGGCATCGACATCCCCATGCCAATCAGGGATATAAATATGCACCACATTACTCTCGAGAGCCTCCGATTGGAACAGGAACAGCGGGTAGGAGAGATCATGACTTTACTGGAGAAGGTGGAAATGTTTGCACCGCTCAGCAAACCGGAACTCAAGGAACTGGTCGAGCATCTGAATGTGAAATCCTATGCGGCAGGAGAGGTGCCTGTGCGGCAGGGGGAACCAGGAGATTCATTCTACGTCATCAAGAGCGGCAGAGTGGATGTGGTCGTGGAGAAGTCTCCGGACGAGACTGCTGTGGTAGCAACACTTGGTCCTGGAAACTTTTTCGGCGAGATGAGTTTGCTCACCGGCGCAGCACGCACTGCCAGCATTCACGTGAAGGATGATGCTGAACTTATCGTGATCGATAAGGAGAGTTTTGGTATCACGCTGGCCAATAATCCATCCATCGCAGAATCCTTGAGCCATATCCTCTCCGCACGCCAGGCAGGTCTTGATGCGGAGCGTGAACGGCTTGACGCAGCGGCCCTCGAGCGCCGCAAGAAGGATGTTTCGGTCCGGCTGCTTTCCAAGATCCGGGATTTCTTCGGCTTGAGTTAATTGATTGCGATCTTATCCTCTCTTCATTTTCAACCTCGATTTTAAAGCTGTAATTTCCAGTCAGCGTCCCTTCTAAATCAGCTAAATTTTCAAAATCATCATACTCTTCATTGACGGAATTCCAACATATCTGCGTACAATCGTTCAATAAATTGACGATAAACAGTTTAGATTCACGCTAACATATTGAATAATATATGCTTATTTTAATTGGCATATGATATGCAATTTTTTATTAATACAGCTTAAGTATTTTGCTCATTTGTCGAAAATATTGTAGACAGGATGATGAAATTGCACCGTGACATGATATGAGTATGTGATTAGAAGCTTCAATGATGATTTTTAACAAGTAGCATCGCTTATGGAGTGCTTCAGTTAACAGGGAAATCTTTAAATTCATATGATGATTCGGTCATCGGGAAAAAGAAAGGAGAAATGGTTTATGAATGGTCACATAGTTTCAAAGAGCAAGGCTGTCATGCTGGGATTGTTAGTAATTCCTCTTGTTTTCCTCTTCGGAGGATGTTCAGGCAGTAACGGATCGGCAGGAAGCACCACGGGCACCATCAGCGGAATCATCACGGCTGGAACTTCTACGAATCCCATCGCAGGCGTTACCGTGAGCACTAACCCGTCGGCCGGCTCGGCCACGAGCGGTGCGGACGGAAGCTATACGCTTTCCGTACCTGCGGGCTCCTACTCCGTTATGTTCGCCATGGCCGGTTACACTTCGGCGACGGCGAGTGTCAACGTGGCGGTAAACACCACTTCGCCGCTCAATGCGGCCCTTCAGACGGCAGCGTCGGGGCAGCCTTCGGTGACCCTGGCCGCTTCCGGCCAGAACGTGGGTTTCAGCACGCCGGTCACGCTGACGGCAACAGCCACTTCACCCAAGGGCGCATCGCTTTCCTACGCATGGTCAAGCGGTGCTAAGGCAAACGCGATCGTGTCGCAGGCAACAGCGACGACTCCGTCCCTTGCCACTGCTTTGGGCGGCACGGCGGCCCCATCGACCGATCCGGGCGGCTATGTTTCAGCTTATGTGCAGGAGAATCGCATGGGCGTCCTTCCGTTTAACGCCGACACCCGCGGCCCGATCTCGCCGGCGGTAACAGTGACGGATGGTATGGGTGGTTCAACAAAGGTTTCCGTGACCGTAAACTCGGTAGGCATGCAGCCCGGCATTAAGGACGTTGTCGTAGGCCTTCCTGTTTATCTGAACAGCGGTAATACCTCTACGACGACCACATGGACCGTTTCCGGGCCCGCGTCGAGCGCAACCTATTCTACATCGACGTCGATCGGCACGGGCCGGAACCCCTCGTTCACCCCTGATGTCCAGGGCAAGTATGTTGTCACGGCAACGCCGGGTGGTACCATGAACATCTATGCTGGAAAGTGGGTCGGTGTCATCGATGCCGCCAACGCATCCGTTTACACGACGAAGACAGTGACCACAGCTGATCCGATGTGGTACACGTGGGCGCCATCGTCCACCTCCTCGTCCCAGACGTTCACGAACTGGCCGGTGATCCAGACAGATTGGGCATGCGGCTTCTGCCATAACGGCACCATAGCACCAGATAATATCACGCCGTGGAAATCGACCGCGCACGCTTCGTTCTTCACCCGCGGACTCGAGAATATCACTTCTAACAGCGACTCCTGCCTGACTTGTCATACGACAGGATATGACCTCGCCAAGACGGCGGCCAATGACGGTTTCGATGACATGATGGCGGCCGAGGGCTTCACGTACAAGAAAGCG
Source organism: Nitrospirota bacterium (assembly GCA_035498715.1). GTDB lineage: Bacteria > Nitrospirota > UBA9217 > UBA9217 > UBA9217 > DASPSR01. The sequence goes on along the minus strand of DATJZV010000060.1, from coordinate 2,378 downwards.
ACCGGCGCATGGAAAGCCATGCTTACGAGCGCACCAAACACGGCACGGCGCGCGAACATCCAGTGCGAGAACTGCCATGGACCTCAGGACACCGGCTCGCCCGACGTCGCTCACGCGAGGATAAACGGTGCGTTGTCGAGCGATCTGGCGGGCACCACTGTCCGAGTCGATTACAGCGCTGAGGTTTGCGCCCAGTGCCATTCGTCGGGAACGGGCCACCACTATGTATCAGAGTGGCGGCAGCTCAATCCGGACACCGGCATGGGCCATTCCAAGCTTGCACAGCTTGATGCGACCGGCTATTCAGGCCACGCCCAATCTACAAGCAATTCATGCTCCCGCTGCCATACGGCGCAGGGTTTTGCAGCCTACGTAGACCAGTTGGCAACCGGCAACTCAGGCACGCTTCCGGCCGCTGTGATCACCTGGACGAAGGACAATGCTCAGCCGCAGACCTGCACGGCCTGCCACGATCCGCATAGCGATGCAAACGATAACCAGCTCAGGATAACCGACAAGATCACCATGACCATGGCTGGCTTCGGTGTCGACGGCGTCGGCAAGGGCGCGTTATGCATGGCCTGCCACAACGACAGGAACGGTATCCAGTGCGCATCTGCTCCCACCGGTACCGGCCTCTGTGTCGGCGGCAATTTGTCCCCGACAGGAGCAACATTCCTGCATGAAGACTTCGATGCTTATGCTCCGATCATTCTGGACACGATGCACGACGCAAGCCAGACCGAAGTGCTCATGGGCCGCGACTTCTTCTTCATGGGGAATTCTCTTCCCATGTTGAGCAAGCACGCGAACGTGATGGACACCTGCGTTGGCTGCCACATGACGCTTAACCCCCAGACGCACCTTTCCCACGGCGCGCCAGCTACCAGCAGCCATGTCTTTTATATCAAGGACGCCGATGTCGCCACCCTCTGTGCTAACTGTCACAGCGCGAACGTGGACGGCGCGGCTCTCCAGGCAAACGTAGAAGATCAGCTTGCCATCCTCGGTCAGAAGATGTCTGCAAATCTTCTTTCCAGACTTCCGGCAACGTACTATATCAACAAAGTGGCATTTACGGCCGCCGGTACGACCAGCATCACCTACTATGACGGTACCTTCTACTTCAATGGCACGCCCGGGAACATCACGTCCGGCACAAAGGGCAGCTTGACGAACATTACGACCGACGCAGCCGGCACTCTGCCGATCATTGGCCCCAACGATGTCCTGAAAAAGGCGTCGTGGAACTGGACGATGATCGAGCGTGACGGGAGCAGGGGCATTCATAACCCGACGCTTATCCAACAGGTCCTAGTCAACACGATCGCGCAGTTTTAGCAAGAGACCGTAGAAGCAACAGCACCAAATCTGTAATCAGTTCCCGGCGGGCCCCCGGCAGGTCCGCCGGGAACTGATCTTTCCCAATACAATGAAACGGACAGCTTTATTGATGCATGAGGAAAGGAGCAGGCCTCTTGGACAGCAGCAGGTCACTAAAAATACAAAGCGGTCCCCTGGTCATGCGAATAGTATCGAGTGTTTCGGTGATACTTTCACTGGTTTTGCTCATGCCGTTCTCGTCGCTGGCAGCCAGTATAACAGGAGATTCAAATACTTATTTGCAATCCAAAGAGACTGCAGACGGCCAGAAGATCTTGGGCGTGTACGAATACCTCGATTTCGCGATCCAGAATCTGGGCAACGAGTCTATTTCTTTTCATACAGGCGGATGGCTTCGATACGATCTTAAAGGCGAGGAATTCGATAATAAGACCAGCAACGACCTGCAATATTCATATCTGAGTTTCAAGAGCAAAACCGATAACGCCATCGTTAACCTGGGGCGGGTCATGGTTTTTGAAGGCGTGGCAGCAGAGCGGGTTGACGGGTTGTACGCGCGGACCGATCTGAAGGGGAACTTCGGTATATCTGCCTTCGGTGGGGTCCCGGTGGAGACCGAGATCAATGAACCGGGTAACAATCTCATCTATGGCGCCCATCTGACTCACCAACTGCCCGGCCTGTACAAGATCGGGCTTTCATATCTGAAGGAGGAAAAAAATAGCGAAGACTTCCGCAAGGAAGAAGGCATCGACCTTTGGATCCATCCCATCAATAAGGTCGATATATCAGGACGATCAAACTACAACGCCATAACGAAAGGCTGGATGGAAAACACCTATAATCTGATTCTCGGTCCTTTCGATAAGTTTAGGTTCACGACTGAGGCATCCTGGATTAATTATAAGGATTATTTTACGGGGGCCACCTCCTCCGCATTCATGTTCCCGACTGGCGGCATACTTGATCCGAACGAGAAAGTCCGGAGACTGGGTGAAGACGTGGCGTACGCCTTAACGGACAAGATGAGTATC
>DATJZV010000059.1:0-15543 GCA_035498715.1 Nitrospirota bacterium | reverse complement strand
CCGCGAATGACCTTGCACTGGAGGTCTCCCGCGCTCTTTTTTATTACCTTAAGCTCGAGCCTGCCGTCGTCCAGGAGAACCGTATCTCCAGTTTTGAGGTCTTTTGCAAGTCGAGGGTAAGTAACGGGAATGGTCTGGCTCGTCCCGAGCACTTTACGCGTAATCAGAGAAATTGCATCTCCATGTCTGAGCGTGACGGCGTCGTCTTTCATTATGCCGACGCGCAGCTTCGGACCCTGCAGGTCCTGAATGATAGCTATCTGTTTTCCCGCCTTATAAGCTTCCTGCCGGATAAGTCTGATGCGTTTGGTATGATCATTCCAGTCTCCGTGGGAGAAGTTCAGCCGCGCCGCGTCCATGCCCGCTCGGATCAGCTTTGCTATGGTCGTTGACGAGCTTGCCGCAGGGCCGATGGTGGCGATGATCTTTGTGCGTTTGGGCATGAAGCCTCCGAGGTCAGAGAACAGAATACGAGGAATTAACGTAAATATAGCATATTTTGTCTGGCTTCTGTTATGCGTACGCTGAAATCTATTTTCATGGTTCTATCTTCACCAGCTCATACCTCTTCGTCCCGAGTCCCTGCCTCTCCGCCTCATCGATCTGGACCTGCATGGGCCGGGGATTGAGCTTGGACATTATGTCGTCGCCAGGTTTGATGCCGGCTTCTTCTATTGCGGACTGGGGAAGGGGAGGCGCGGCTTTGAGCATATCGAGTGATGCTTGCTCGATAGCCACGATGTCGTCGGAGATCATGATGCCCTGGTCCTGGATTACCGGCACGTCTGCAACAGGCATACAATCGCACTCAGGCTGGATCTGGTACAGGAAGTTAATGTAAATGACCTTCCCTTTTTTAAACGTGGAGAGCACCGCTGCTGCGGCTTCGGCCAAACTTTTCTGAAAAGTCACATCATCCTGGGGTAGAGTGAGAGCGCCTTCCTGGCACACACGGCTGCATCGGCCGCAGTGCCAGCAGTTATTTTCGTCAACGACAAACGCGCCTTCCTTGAAATCAATGGCGTGGAGCGGGCAGATGTTCTTGCATTGCTCGCAGAGGGTACAGACCTCGGGGTTCCATTGGAGGCCCATCTCGCCGTGGCAATGCATGCCTCCGCGTCCCTTTTTCCACCCGTGCTCGCGATGGCGCGAGCTCACGCAACCCATGGCCAGGTTCTTGATGGCGCCGGCATAGCCGGCGTTGATGTGACCCTTGGTGTGGGAGCAGACGACCATGGCTGGTACATCGTGGATCGTTGAGGCAACAGCGATATCCCCTAGGATCGGGCCTGCCTTAACCAGGATGCTGTCCTTGCCATAAAGCCCGTCAGCCAGCACTACCGGTGCACCGCAGGAGAGGTGGTTCAAGCCGTTCTGGTTCGCGACTTCGATGTAGTCGAGCCCCATGATCCTGACCGTGTCCGTAATGAAAGGTTTGGCTCCGGTTGCCCTAATAGCTTCCACCACCTTGCGGATCATGACTGGCGGAATGATCCTGAATGCTCCGTGCGATCCCCAATGGGTTTTGATCGCTATCCATTCATCTTCTTCGAGCCATTCGGAAAATTTCATCATCTCGAGCAGGGTCTCAAGCTTGCCGGGAACGCTGTGGTTATAATCCCACCTGAGAGTACGAGCGCTGGAGAAGTAGACTTTGGACATGGCACACCTCGTTAGTATGTACAGCAGTTGATAGATTAGGCAGATTGTAAATCCCTGCTAAGATATCCTTCCTGTCGATGCAACGTCAAACCACTTTAATTTTAAAGCAGCGAATCCAATGAAAAAAAGAATTATAATGCACGAGAACAAAGATATGAAAAAAACGGCAATTGGAAATTTCATAGTTTCCCTTCTCGATGTCAATCTGCAAATGATAAAAAATTATAAAGTGGTCATATTTTCAAACTTTCCCTGTACACGTTCTTCTTCGGAATGCCGAGTTCCTCAGCGGCGACTGAGATAGCTTCTTTCTTGCTCAGGCCGCGGTGTATCATCAGGTTCTTGAGATACTCGGCAGTATCGATATCCCGCTTTTGCGGTTCCGCTGAAGCGCCGTGCACGATGATCGTGAATTCGCCTTTGATCGTCCCTGCGTGTAAGCGCGTGAGGATGTCCGAAAGCGTCCCGCGAATCGTTTCCTCATGTATTTTGGTAAGTTCGCGGGTCACGACCGTCCGGCGGTCGCCGAAGACTTCAAGCATATCCTCGATAGTTTTGATGATCTTGTGCGGGGCTTCGTAAAAGATGATGGTGCGTTCTTCTTGTGTAAGTTCCTGAAGGCGTTTGATGCGGGCACCGTGTTTGGTAGGGAGAAATCCTTCAAACGCGAAACTGTCTGTCGGGAGGCCTGATATGGACAGTGCGGCAATGGCCGCGGTTGCGCCGGGGATGGGGACTACGGGAATCTTTTGGTCTACGGCCAGGTTGATGAGGAAATAGCCGGGATCAGATATGCCGGGTGTTCCCGCGTCGGAAACAAGGGCCACACTCTTGCCTTCAAGTATCCGCGCAACGAGAACGGGTGCTTTTTCTTCTTTATTGTGATCATGATAGCTGGTAAGGTGAGTTTCTATGTTATAGCGATCAAGAAGATGTTTGGTATGCCTTGTGTCCTCGGCAGCGATGAGGTCAACTTCCCTCAGCACGCGGATTGCCCGCAGGGTGATGTCTTCTAGGTTCCCGATGGGTGTAGCAACTATGTAGAGGACTCCGATAGGCATATAGTGTAAATCAGTATACCTCGAATGTGCTTAAGGACAAGGAGCAATCAGCAATGTAATTTATCCAACGCAGGGGCTCCCCGATCAGAACAAGCGCAGGTCCCGGCCACGAAGGCTTTAAGATATCATCGCGCGGTATCTACCAGCAAAGCGAATTCGAGTCAACATCTTTTGAAAGCCGAGATTGCGTCGCCTCCGGCCCGCAAAGACGGCCTGCCGATATCATGGTTCCCTTCGCCCTTTTGTTGTGAGAAGAGGATCGTTCAGTAGCTCTTATATCTGTTCGTTATCGGGAATCTTCTGTCTTTACCGAGGGCGCGGGGTGTGATCTTGACGCCGGGGGGCGTCTGGCGGCGCTTGTATTCGCTCGAATCCACGAGTCGGATCACGCGCTCAACGGTCTTCCGGTCAAAGCCCATCCTGAGCATCTCATCGAATTCTTTGTCATCCTCCACGTAAGCCTTGAGGATCGGGTCGAGGACTGGATACACGGGCAACGAATCGCTGTCCTTCTGGTTCGGCCGAAGTTCAGCGGTAGGCGCCTTGACGAGAACGCGTTTCGGGATGATAGTTTTGCCAGCGAGCCGGTTCACGCACTTCGAAACATCATAGACCAGGGTCTTGGGAACGTCCTTGATCACGGCGAACCCGCCCGCCATATCGCCGTAGAGCGTGGCGTAGCCTACGGACATCTCGCTCTTGTTGCCGGTGGTGAGCACAAGCCAGCCGAACTTGTTCGAGAGCGCCATGAGGATGTTGCCCCTAATGCGCGCCTGGATGTTCTCTTCGGTCACGTCCTGCCGGGTTTTTGCAAATACACTCCGGAGCGTCCTCAAGTATGAGTCGAATGCCTGCGTGATAGGTATTTCCAGGATCTTGATGCCGAGGTTATACGCCAGCTCGTACGCGTCCTCACTGCTTTCATTCGAGCTGAATTGCGACGGCATGAAGACGCCTGCAACGTTCTCTTTCCCGATGGCTGCCACGGCTACGGCAGCAACGAGTGAAGAATCTATTCCGCCCGAGAGGCCGATGACAACAGCCTTGAACCCGTTTTTGCGTACATAGTCCCTCGTACCGAGCACAAGCGCTCGGTAGACCTCTTCGCTCGCGGAATATGGTTTTACTGCATGTACAGGTGGCAGTGGTTTTTTCTGTGAGGCCGGTTTGTCCGTGATGACGATGGAGTCGATAAAATCCCTGTGTTCATCGAGGATAAGTTCTGAGGTGATGTCTGCGCCTCGTCGAGGCGGACCGGGGAGCTTTATGTCCCAGGTGATTATCTCTTCCTCGAATTGTTTTCCGGCTATAAGCAATTTGCCCTTCGGGTCCAGGATCATGCTGTGGCCGTCGAACACGAGCTCATCCTGCCCCCCCACGGTGTTTGTGTACACGACGTAGACGTTGTTCTCTTTTGCGCGTTGGGCCAGCATCTGCATGCGTTCCTTGCCCTTGCCTTTATGGTAGGGGGATGCATTGATCGTGATGATGATCTCAGCGCCTGCCAACGCCTGTGTGCGGGCCGGACCGTCTGCATACCAGATATCCTCGCACACATTGACCCCAATGTTAACCCCCTTGACCGTGATGATGGGGTAACGCTTGCCCGGTTTGAAGTAGCGGTATTCGTCGAACACACCGTAGTTCGGGAGTAGCATCTTGTGATAAACGTGGACGAGCCTTCCATTGCTTATGACCGTTGCCGCGTCATGGATATGGTCGTTCGAGTCAACAAATCCGATGACTGCCGTGATCCCTCTGGTGGCTTTCGTGATCTCTTTGAGCGAGTGCAGGTTGTCTTTGACGAACTGCGGTTTGAGCACCAGGTCCTCGGGTGGATAGCCTGTGACGGCGAGCTCGGTGAAAGCGACCAGGTCAGCGCCGAGTTTCCGCGCGCGTCTGGTGTAGTCGATGATCTTGTCCCTGTTGCCCCTGAGGTCTCCGACGATGGGGTTTATCTGGGCCATGGAAATACGGAGAGTGCGCATGAAACTCCTTTCAGCTGAAATTCGAAATTCTGATCACGGGACCATAAATAATCAAGAACATCTCCATCCAAGACAATCTAGAATATTGGATATTCAAATTTAAGTAGAAATCAGGATTCTGTGTTTAAAAATTGTTTTTTCGCTTCGTCCATTACCTTTTTTAGCGGCACTTTTCTCTCCTCCGCGATTCTGCGGCAGTCATCATATTCCGGCGTTACAGTGAGGATCTCATTGCCGCGCTTGCTTACCTTGACACCGACTCTCCCGTAGACAGTGTCCACTTCCCTGATCTCGCGGCTCAGTTTCTTTCTGCCCACTTCCTGGATACGGGCACCGATGCTCGTTGTTTCATGGAAAACAATATCGAGAAGTGCATCAGTCTTTGACCTGTCCGTTAGCACCGAGAGCAGGATCGCCGGCCTCCCTTTTTTCATGATGATCGGCGAAAGGTAGACATCTTGCGCGCCCTGTTCCATGAGCCTCTCGATGAGATAGTCATAGACCTGCGGGCTCATGTCGTCAATGTTCGTCTCGATCACGATCGACGTGTCTTCTTCGTAGTTCGCAACTGGCTCTCCGATCATGAGCCTCAGGATGTTCGGCCTGTCGGGGAAGTCCTTATCGCCCGCGCCATGGGCTATACTGGCAACGTTCATCGCTGGGAGAGGGCCAAAGGAATTGCTCAGCGTGCTGATGATGGCCGCGCCGGTGGGGGTGGCAAGCTCGAACTGGGTGGAGGACTGGTAAAAGGGAATGCCTTTGAGCAGCTCTGCCGTAGCAGGAGCGGGTATCGGAAAGATCCCGTGAGAGGTCCGGACTGTTCCGGAGCCGACGTTTATAGAGGACGTAATTATCTGTGTGATTCCCAGGTGGTCCAGACCTATGACCGAGCCCACGATGTCCACGATGGCGTCGACGGCTCCCACTTCGTGAAAATGGATTTTATCAGGTATTGTGCCGTGTACCCTGGCCTCGGCGGCCGCCATCCTCTTGAAGATGCGGCCGCTTTTCTCCTTCACTGTCGGCGACAGGGAAGAGCCTTCAATAATATCCAAGATATCTGAAAGATGCCGCGACTTCTGGTTCTTCCGGTCGATGATCACATGGGCTTTCGTTGCGGAAATACCGGAGCGGTTTACTTTCTCGGCCTTGAGCTCGTAGCCAGGAAGGCTGAGCTTTGCGAGCCCTGCGCATAGGGTGTCGATGCTCACTCCTGCGTCCATGAGCGCGCCCAGGGTCATGTCACCGGATATGCCGGAGAAACAGTCCACGTAAGCAGTTTTCATAATATTTATTCTCCACTTGCTTTCATGCCGTCATTGCGAGCAGAGCGATGCTATCTCGTCGTTTATCTTGGCATAGATTATATCGTACGATCAATGTCGTATGGGGCTTTTCAGTCAGGATTCATAATGTTGATCCATCCTATTTTTATCGCCTTAGAATCACTTTTGCTCTGTTTCCCTTGGCAATGGACGCGAAAGCAGTTTGGGCTATTTGAGAATAAACAAAGTTTTAGAGTTGTATCTGTGTGTAAAGCCATCTGTATCCTTCTCCTGGTGCTCATAGACTTACTGCTTTAAATTGTTTGTAATGCCAGGGTAGAGAGCAGAAAGACTTTAATTGGTCATGATGTTAATGCCATATTGTTTGTTCATACAAAATGCGAGATTGCTTCGTCACGCTGCTTCTCGCAATGATAGTCAAAGGCTAACGTTCTCCGAGAATGTTGATCCTATGTGCCAGCACCCCGGCGCCAAAGCCATTGTCGATGTTCATCACGGCGATTCCCGAGGCGCAGGAGTTGAGCATGGTAAGGAGCGGTGCAAGTCCCTGGAACCCCGCGCCGTAACCTACGCTCGTGGGTACTGCGATCACGGGCTTGTCTACCAGTCCTCCCACGACCGACGGGAGTGCTCCGTCCATGCCTGCGACGACGATGATCACCCTGGCGGCGTCGAGGATCTCTCTTTTGCTGAGAACCCGGTGGAGGCCGGCGACGCCCACGTCGTAGACGGTCTGCACCGTGCTGCCGAGCATCCCGGCAGTAACCGCAGCTTCTTCAGCAACGGGAATGTCCGACGTCCCGGCGGTCAGGACGAGGACCACGCCAGAGGTGAGCCTCTGCACCTTGGGCTGGACTGCGATAGTCCGTGAAGCCTGATGATACACGGCGCGTCGGTCGAGTTTTTTGATGGCCTTGTACAGACTTTCCGAGGCGCGGGTGGCAAGGACGTCGCTGCCGGCCTTGAGCATGCGCTTCGTAATGCCTACAACCTGGTCGAGCGTCTTGCCTTCGCAGTAGATGACCTCGGGCATGCCATGACGCAGATGACGATGATGGTCGATGTGAGCGTAGGACACGTCCTCGAACGGCAGGTTCTTCAGCCGGTTGAGCGCTTTCTCGACATCTATTTTCCCCGCGCGGAGGCTCTGGAGAAGTTTTGTGAGGTCTGATTTATTCATGATATAAAGAATAAAATCTAAGGGAAAAATGTGAATGTGGCGAAATCGAAATAAAGTAATCCTGCCGCGGGATCTCCCTCCATTTCTCCTGTTTCACTCGTTCCCCGTAATTTATTAGTGATGATGATCTCATCTGTACCTGATCCGTCGTTGATGACTGCCTTTTTCTCCGCATGCTTCAATCGCTTCCATGGCCAGCTCTTTTTTCTTCGGGAACTTATCCACTCTCTTGTGCATTATAAATCTTTTGAGGTATTGGACTGCCCTGCCGCATTTCCCGACGTCCTTCATGGTCATGCCGGTATAAAACAGCATCATGGGGTTGTGCGGCCGAAGCCGCTCTACAACGTGGAATTCTTTCAGCGCCTCTTCATATCGGCCGCGCTCCCTGAGCAGCATCCCCAGTCTCAAGTGCGGGATGGGGTTCAAGGGGTTGCCCTGGATGACGGTCCTTAGTTCATTCTCAGCGGCCGCGGGATCGCCCATCTTCTGATAAATGACGGCGAGGAGATAGCGCGCCCGCTGGTTCTGAGGATTTACCCTGACCACCTTTCCAGCACACGGGCTGATTTGGCCAGATCCGCCTGATCGATCCCGTGACCGCTCTCATCGTTCTCATTGAAATTGTATGACAGGTTTGCCCAGACCTTCGTGGTGTCGTCGTTCGTCTCCTCTTTCGAGAGCGCCGTGTCCAGTTTTTTCCGTGTCTCCCCGGCCTTTGCCTTGTCCTTCTCCGCGGCGAGCTGTTTAACGAGTGCATCGCGTTCCTTCCGGAGATCATCGTTCTCGCGGGCGGCGGACTCGATCTGCTCTTTCAAATCCTCATTGTCCTGGTACCGTTCGATAAGCGTCATCAGGATGGCGGTGTCGATCGTGCAGCGCGCTTTGATATAGATCTCGGGATGCTCCGTGGTGCCGCGCATCTGCTCAGATACAACCTCGGTTGCCATGACACCCGCGGTGTAGGTCTTTATTTCGTCCTTCGTAAGCTGGTAGTTTTTGACCTCCGTCATGCTCGCGACATAGGTGCCGGCGAGTTCAAGCGCCTTTCGCTTCGCCTCCTGCATGGCGATGCGGCGCGCGTCTACTTTGCTGTCGTTGTCTCCCATGATGTAGGTGCTGTCCGCCTCAACGACTTTCACCTCCGCGTGGGCCTTCGCATGGAAAAGCATTGTCACCATGAGAAAGACTGTCATGGTAGGAAATCTACTCATTGTGTATTTCCTCCGAAATGCCTTTTTGAACCGGAGATAAGCACGGTAACTCTTGAGACTGCCGCATCGCCGTCGAACCTCGCTATGACTGCCGTAAAGCATGGTTATTTGCTGCGTCATTGCGGGCAGAGAAAAGCGATGCCTTTCTAAAAACTCCACTAATAATCTGCGGCTACAATAGGTTACTCATCCTTAAGCTCCCTGTTCATGAGATCCTTCACCGCCTGTTTGGGTTCTTTCCCTTCGTAGAGAAGCTGATAGACCTCATCGACGATCGGCATATCCACGTTATATTTTCTCGCCAGGTACCGCGCGGCACTGGCGGTCTTGACGCCTTCTGCGACAGTCTTCATCGTGCTCATGATGTCGTTTAATTTTTCCCCTTTGCCGATTCGCACGCCGAGCGTACGGTTCCTCGACAATCCTCCCGTGCAGGTAAGGACCAGATCCCCCATGCCCGCGAGGCCGGAAAAGGTATGCAAGTTGCCGCCCATGGCGATGCCAAGGCGGGCCATTTCTGCAAGCCCCCGCGTGAGAAGTGCGGCCATCGTATTATACCCGTAACCTATCCCCTCGAGGACTCCTGCAGCGATGGCTACGACGTTTTTGAGCGAACCCGCAAGCTCAACGCCGATGACGTCGGGATTGGTATAAATGCGGAAGTAGGGGTTGCTGAAGATCGCTTGTACTTTTTTTGCGATGACTGGGTCGTACGAAGCGAGGGACACGGCCGTTGGCATCTTCTGGGCAACCTCTTTGGCGAAGCTCGGGCCCGAAAGGATGCAGAGTCGGTCGTGGAACTGTCCGGGCAGGATGTCTTTGAACACTTCCGAGAGCGGCATGAGCGTTTCGATCTCTATGCCCTTTGAAGCGCTGACGATAATGCCGTCCCGGGACAGGAACGGCGTAAACTGTCTGGACACCGCGCGTACCGTGTGGGAGGGAACTACGGAAAGGATGATGGCTTTGTCCCTGACGGCGACTTCCAAAGAAGAGGTTACTTGAATGGATTCAGGAAGGGTAAACCCAGGGAGATAGACACGATTGTTGCGCGTCCGTGCTGTTTCTTCTGCAAGGTCCTTTTCATACATCCAGAGGGTCACGTCGTGCCCCTTGTCCGCAAGCAGCATGGACAGCGCCGTGCCCCACGCACCCGCGCCTATAACGCCGATTTTTTCAGTCATAGTTACGAATTATAAAGGGAATAACGGCCAGTGTCAAAAGAATTGTACTGGAATGAGGAAGAGAACTTAACCACGAAGCCGCACAGGACGCAAAGCATAAAAATGTATATGCAACCGATAATTCAGGGGGTGTTCCCTCAATGCTCCTTGCGCGTTAGCGGCAAAAAGCTTTGCTGTTTAGCATTTCTTCATTGACCCTGACACTGCAATTGGATTATCATTCTTCCATGAACGCATGGCACTGCAAGGCATTATATGTCAACCTCTCGTCCGGGAAGATATGGACCGAGGGTCTTTCCGAACAGGTGCTCATTGCACATATCGGGGGCAGAGGGCTCGGCGTTGCATTGATGAAGGATTTTTTCAAGTTTGATCCTTATGACAGCCATATGCCTCTGATCTTTGCCGTGGGCCCGCTCTGCGGCACCTCTGCTCCGGCGTCATCCCGCATGTCTGTGGTCTCACGGTCTCCGCTCACCGGCACAGTCACGGATTCCTCGGTCGGCGGTACATTCCCCATAAAGCTCAAGGCAGCCGGCTACGACTGTCTCATTGTCACCGGCAAGGCAAAATCACCAGTCTCAATCGCAATCAGGGAGGACAGGGTTGAGATCAGAGATGCATCAACGCTCTGGGGAAAAGGCTGCCAGGAAACGAGTTCCCGGTTAGAATCAGACGGGACCTCAGCCTGCATCGGCCCGGCAGGAGAGAACCTGGTGCGGTTCGCGAACATCATGATAGGTGGGGCCAACTCAGCCGGCCGCGGAGGCCTCGGAGCTGTCATGGGTGTCAAGAACCTGAAGGCCATAGTAGTGGATGGTGCGAAAAAGATCACGCTTGCCGATTCGTTGGCGTTCAAGAAAGCACAGGATGATGTTATGCGGCTCCTGCGCGCTTCTCCCGTTGTCATGGGAGAACTGGGACTGGGCGAATTCGGAACAGCTACGCTTGTGGATATCGTGGGCCAGCGCAAGATGGCTCCCACGGAGAATTTCAAAAAGACCTTTTTCCCTGAAGCGAGTTCCTATTCCGGACCGAGTCTCAAGCGGGGTTTTGGTTTTAAAAAGCATGGTTGCGCGATCTGTCCCATCCAATGTAAGAAGCTCACCTCTTGCGGCAGACCCGTGCCGGAGTACGAGACGCTCTCGCACTTTGGGGCGTTGAACGCGAACTCCGACGCCGAGTCCATCATCAAGGCGAATCTCCTGTGTAATAATTTCGGCATGGACACCATATCAGCGGCAGCCACCTTAGCGGCCTATGGAGAGGCGCGCGGCAAATTTCTGACCGCAGATGAGATCCTTGATATGCTTCGAAAGACCGCCTATCGCGAGGCAGAGGGGAATCAGATTGCCGAAGGTTCCAAACGGCTCTGTGCATCACTCGGCAAACCGGAGTTCTCGATGAGCGTCAAAAGCCTGGAACTTCCGGCCTATGACCCACGCGGTTCCTACGGCATCGCCCTGGCTTACGGCACTTCTACCAGGGGAGGATGCCATCTCCGTGCATACCCGATCAGCCAGGAGATCCTGCGCAAGCCCATAGCCGTGGACCGCTTCAGCTTCGACGGTAAGGCAAGAATGATCAAGATCGCCGAGGACAACAACGCGATCGTTGACTCGCTCGCGATCTGCGCCTTTGCATTCCTCGGGGCGTCGATCGAGGAGTATGCCCAGATGTTCGCGGCGGCGAGCGGCATGTCGTTCACCGGACAGGGACTGATGAAAACAGGGGAGGAAATCATCCTTGCCGAGCGACGATATAATAAAGAGAACGGATTCACGACAGCTGACGACTACCTGCCTGAACGATTCTATACCGAACCGGGCACTTCGGGCGGGGGGATCGATATACCTCCGATAGATAAAGCACGATTCACCGAAGAGTTACACAAATATTACCGGATGAGGGAAAAATTAAATTCAGCTTAATGTTGAGAGACTTCTCATTACTTCCGGCCTAAAGTTCGTGCAGGGCGCGGCCGAGCGTGCCGAAGAGATCTTAAAGGATTGACGACCCCGGGACGAGATCGCTTCGCTCTGGTCGCAGTGGCAACCCGAGAGATCCTGGACCGTCCGATCGATTCATATCATTTCTGCGTAAGTGATCCTATCCCCTTAAGGATGAGCAACACCCATGGCGTTCCGTGGAGAACAAAGTCAAACCAGTCGATTGGCCTTATAAGCTGGCCTTTCGCAAGCATCTGGAACTTCTCCCAGATGTGTGGCGGGCTGAACGGGGCAAGACCCAGCGTCAGGCATGCAAGAATGACAAGCCCCCACGGCAGTTTGGATGCAAACTCCATAATAGTGTTGTCTCCCTTTCTAACGGCTAGGGTCCCCTTTACTGCTATCATTATACCACTGCCCTTGCGCGAACAAACCGACGTCTCCTGATCACATCCTCTGCCCCTGCGTATGAAAAAGCCCTTTTCAATTTAAGGCTGTTTAGGTATACTTTGAAAAAATCCGATCAGTATCCCATTGCGAGAGAGCATGCTCTTCACATCACTCGATATCAACTCCATTATTGGTCTCTCCGAGCAGGAGTCAGAAGAACGGCTGAGGCGCGAGGGCTACAACGAACTGCCTTCGGCGAAGGAGCGCAGCATCTTTGCCATTGCCTTCGATGTGATGCGCGAGCCCATGTTTATCCTGCTCGTGGCCTGCGGCATCATCTATCTTATCCTCGGAGACATGCAGGAAGCGCTCATGCTGCTTGGCTTCGTCTTTGTGGTGATCGGCATCACGCTGTACCAGGAGCGCAAGACCGAACGTGCGATTGAGGCGCTCCGCGACCTGTCGAGCCCTCGTGCGCTGGTCATCCGGGGCGGCGTGAGGAAGCGTATTCCCGGTCGCGAAGTTGTGCGGGGTGACATCATCGTTTTGAATGAAGGCGACCGCGTGCCGGCGGATGCAGTCCTCCTGTCCTGCATAAACCTTTCGGTCGACGAGTCGCTTTTAACGGGCGAATCAGTGTCTGTGAGGAAGACCCCATGCGTCGGCATACCGGTGATGGCCAGGCCGGGAGGCGAGGGCCTCCCTTGCGTGTATTCCGGAACGCTGATCGTGAAGGGGCAAGGGATCGCTACGGTGCAGGCCACGGCGGGTAACACCGAGATCGGGAGGATCGGGAAAGCTCTTCAGAGCGTGGAACTCGAAGAGACTCAGCTCCAGAAGGAAACGAGGAAGATTGTACGCGAGCTTGCATTGGCCGGCCTCTCGGTGTGCACCCTCGTGATAATCGTTTACGGGCTTACAAGAGGGAGCTGGCTCAACGGATTTCTTGCAGGCATTACGCTCGCCATGGCACTTCTGCCGGAAGAATTTCCTGTGGTACTCACGATCTTTCTCGCTTTGGGTGCGTGGCGGATATCACAGAAGAGAGTGCTCACCCGGCGCGTACCGGCCGTCGAGACGCTAGGCTCTGCTACGGTCCTTTGTGTTGACAAGACGGGCACGCTGACACAGAATAGCATGTCGGTCCAAACGATTTATGCGAACGGCGAGCTCTATACGGTGGATTATCTGAAAAAGCCGAGCATCCCTGAAAATTTTCATGAGATAGTGGAGTTCAGCATCCTTGCGAGCCAGAAAGACCCCTTTGAGCCCATGGAGAAAGCCTTCAAGGAACTCGGCGGCCACTACCTTGCAAGCACCGAGCATATCCACGACGACTGGACACTGGTGCATGAATATCCGCTGTCGAACAGCCTTATGGCACTGTCTCACGTCTGGAAATCTCCTACAGGAAATGAGTATGTGATAGCGGCCAAAGGGTCGCCTGAGGCCATCGCCGATCTGTGCCACTTCAGCGGAGCACAGAGACAGGAGCTTACAAAGTCCGTTGAGACCATGGCGATGAACGGCCTGCGCATACTCGGCGTGGCGAAGTCGTATTTCACTGCCACGGAGCTGCCGGGAGAGCAGCACGACTTTACTTTCGAGTTCCTGGGGCTCGTGGGGCTTGCCGACCCCGTGCGGCCGGGCGTGGCAGAGGCGGTAAAGGAGTGTTATACAGCGGGCATACGGGTCGTAATGATCACCGGAGATTATGCGGGAACGGCCGCACATATCGCGCGTGAGATCGGCCTAAAGACTGTGGACCAACCCATCACCGGGCCGGAGTTGGATGGCATGGACGACAGGGAACTCCAGCGTCGTATCAAGAACGTGAACATATTTGCTCGGGTCGTGCCCGAGCAGAAACTCAGAATCGTGAACGCGCTCAAGGCCATTGGCGAGGTCGTGGCCATGACGGGCGATGGCGTGAACGATGCGCCAGCACTCAAGTCAGCGCACATTGGCATTGCCATGGGCGGGCGCGGTACGGATGTGGCGCGTGAAGCATCGGCGCTCGTTCTGCTCGACGACGATTTCGCATCCATCGTACAAGCCGTGCGAATGGGTCGACGGATTTTCGATAACCTCGGGAAAGCCATTGCCTACATCTTCGCCGTGCATGTACCTATCGCCGGCATGTCGCTCCTCCCGGTACTGCTCAAGTGGCCCCTCGTGCTTCTACCCGTACATATCGTGTTTCTCGAACTGATCATCGACCCGGCCTGTTCCGTCGTGTTCGAGGCCGAGCCCGAAGAGGCGGACGTGATGACCCGCCCACCGCGCAGGCCCGATGCGCAGTTGTTCGGGACGCGGACCGTGGTGATAAGCCTGCTCCAGGGACTGAGCGTGATGATCATCCTTCTGGGGGTCTTCGTTATTTCCCTCAAGCGGGGACAGAGTGAAGAAGACGCCAGGGCTCTCACCTTCACGACGCTCATTATTGCTAACCTGGCGCTCATCTTCACGAACCGCTCGTGGACCCGGATTGTCCTGGGCACTCTGCGCTCGCCAAACGCCGCACTGTGGTGGGTTACGAGCGGGGCGCTGGCCTTTCTCGGGCTGGCACTCTACGTTCCCGTTCTACGAAAGCTATTCAGGATCTCGTTCCTTCACCCCTCTGACATCTTCATCTGCATTGGTGCAGGTGTAGTGAGCATTCTATGGTTCGAAGTAATGAAGTGGGTCAATAATCGAAGCAAGGTGCCGCTCAGGTACACTAACATTAGCTAAGGAGATGCAGACTTTCTGATAACCGACAAGCCTGCTGAGAGATAATGGGTTTTTCTATAGCTAAAATTCTGATGTCATTGATACTGCCTCCTGCAAGCCTCGCTATTCTTATGGCCGCAGGTTTTGTGATCGTAATGTTCAGACGCATACTAGGCATGTTCCTCATCGTTACCAGTTTTATGTTCCTTTGTCTTCTGAGTATAAGCCCGGTATCTGATTTTCTGCTCAAACCGCTAGAGAAAAGCGCTGCCCACGATAACGCAAAGCACGAGAAGGCCGACGCTATCGTGGTGCTCGGTGGAGGGGTGAGAGACCTGTTGTGGCTGGGATTGGAATCCCAACCGTCAGAAACATCCCTCGCACGGCTCGTCGCTGGTGTGAAGCTCTATAAAGAGCTGCATATCCCCCTTGTGATCATCGGGGGCAACGGCAACCCGTTTGAACAGGAAGTCAAGGAAGCAGAGGCCATGGGCCGCATAGCCAGGGGTATCGGCGTCCCGGACAACGACGTTATCACGGAGAACGCGCCGAGAAATACGCTGGAAAGCGCGAGCGCTGCAAAAAAGCTGATCAAAGGGAACCGCATCATCCTTGTCACCTCTGCCTTTCATATGAAACGGTCATCGGCCATGTTCAGAAAACAGGGGTTCGATGTTGTGACGGCGCCTGCAGGATACAGGAGCGAACAGCGAGGACTTTCTCTTTATTCCTGCATTCCCCGCGCGGACAGTCTCAATGATTCCTCAGCGGCCTTGGCCGAATACCTGAGCCTCTTTTGGTACACCCTAACCGGAGCGATGTAGACCGTGATACAGCTTGCCGTGCCCGACACCGTCTTACTCTAATCTTTTCCATGCACCTCTTGACAAACGTCCAGATCGCGTTATAATTAGTTT
>DATJZV010000058.1:0-14416 GCA_035498715.1 Nitrospirota bacterium | reverse complement strand
AACAGATTCGGCCATTATTTCAAATATATCAAAGAAGTGAACGTTTGTCCACTACTTATTGAGGTCAGCACGACTCTGGCTGCTTCAGAACCACCGCCTTATATCACCGCCCTGAAGTGACGGGGTTTTACGGCGCAAATTAATAAACAGAACGACCTCGTGCATTCCCGTGGCGAGGAGTTGCTGGGCACCACGTACATCAGTCTCGCTGCCGTAATCTTCTCATGAAGTATGCGGCTGCTATAAGCAGTATCCCGGCAGCGCCGGCGCACCAAATTGCCTCGGTGTCGAATCGGTTAATGCGGAAAATGACAGCCGCCGCAGCTGAACCAGCTGAGAAGATGGCGAAGATGAAGCTGCGGCCGATATTGTGGATGTGCTGGAGGACGCGCACGATGTCCCGGGACCCGATCTCGACCCGTGTCTCTCCACGGCCTGTCGTTACGAGAAAATCGGTCAACAGCTTCGGCAGTTTTATGAGCGAGCGGCCGGCAACCCCAGCTTGTTCGAAGAAGCCTGCCGCAGACATCTCCTCTTCCATTATAAAGCGTTTGGCAAAAGGTGTTGCGATCTCGATGATGTTGGTCTCGGGGTCTAGCTGTGAGCCGAGGCCGTTCAGCATGCCCACGACCCTGCCGAAGAGGATGAAGTCGTTCGGGATCTGGATCGAGGGACTCAGCTGGAGCGCCTCAATGATATCGTTGCCGATTTCCTCGATATCCATGGCCTTGAACTCGCTCGGCGAAATGTCCCGGTATTTCTGGAGGGCACGTTCGGCGAACTGTACGAGCGGCTGGATGTCATTGGTGAGCGGGATGAAGCCCATGTCAACGAGCGAGCGCACCAGACCCCGCGCATCGCGGTCCACGATAGCGGTAAATGCTCGCCGGAGCCCCTCTTTTTTCGGCGTTGAGATGCGGTCCACCATGCCGAAGTCCACGAGTATGACTTCGGGCCCCCGTTGCACGAAGATATTGCCAGGGTGCGGGTCACCATGAAACAGCCCATCTACAAAGAACATCTGGGCGTAAGCCTCGGCCAAGATTCGAGAGATCTCCTTCCGGTCAATCCCCCGCTTGTCAATCATATCGAAATCGGTGATCTTGATGCCTTCGAGGTATTCGAGCGTCAGTACCTTGGACGTGGTGAACGGCCAGTACACCAAGGGTATCTTGATTCGGGGATTTTTAGCAAAGTTACGCGAAAAGGTCTCGGCGTTCTTCCCCTCTTGGATATAGTCAAGCTCTTCCATGACGATCCGTGAGAACTCGGAATAGATGACATCGAGGTTCAACTGCCGATAGAGCACTCGAAGGATCCTGATGACAAATTTCAGCGTCTTCATGTCCGCTGCGATCACATCTTCGATGCCCGGATACTGAACCTTGACCACGATGCAGTCCCCATCGCGGAGGCAAGCGCGGTGCACCTGGCCGAGCGAGGCCGATGCTATTGGTTCTTTGTCAAAAGAGGAAAAGACCTCCTCCATGGGTCCGAGTTCCTCGGTCACGCGACGGGCGATATCGGCGTAGGGTGCTGGAGGCACCTTGTCCTGAAGCTTGGAGAGTTCGTTCGTATACTCTTCCGGAAGGATGTCCACGCGCGAAGACAAAAATTGGCCGATCTTGATGAGCACGCCCCGCATAGCGATGATACGCTCGCGCAGCATCTGAGCGTTTTTAGCGTGGAGTCGCTTGAACCGCTCCTGCTTGAGGGCGGGGGATGAGAAGGCGCTCCTGATGGCGAGCAGCTTATAGCTCAAGAGAACTCTGAGAAAAAGGATAACTCCCTGAATGAACCTGCCTCTATAACGAAATAAGCGCATGTTTGCATTATACCAGATTACGAACAGGAAGGGGATATTTGAGGATCGGAATGATTATTGCCTCTACAACGCAAAGTTCGCATGGGTAATCTTTAAATTCTTAAATGCCGGATTTAAAGTCTTAAAACCTTCGCGATCTTAGGGGGTCATTTTCTGGTGTCCGGTTCAATTTTGAGGCCGTCGCGGTTCATTGGTTTTCGCTGCCTCGTCCAGACTAGGTAAATATTCCGATCACAGCGCCGGTCATGCACGTGGCGAGAGTACCAGCAACAAGCGCTTTTATGCCGAGGCTCACAACCTCGTCCCGTCGCTCCGGCGCCAAGCTCCCCAAACCGCCAATAAGGATGCCAAGGCTGCCGAAATTGGCGAAGCTGGAGAGAGCATAGGTCATAATCAGCCGGCTCCGCGGATCGAGCGCGTCGGCCGGGAGCTTGGCCATTTCAAGGAATGCAAGCAGCTCGTTCAGGACTGTCTTCGTGCCCATGAGATAACCAGCGGTTTGCGCTTCGGCCCAGGGAATGCCGAAGAGCCATACCACAGGCGCCATGACGAAGCCGAGAATACGCTGGAGCGTAAGAGGCTGGCCCCCGACATTGGGGAGCAAACCGATCAGCAAGTTCGCGAGATGAACAAGAGCGACCATGACCACGAGCATGGCGATGATGTTCAGGAGGAGGTGCAGGCCGTCCATGGTTCCTTTGACGATGGCGTCCATGGAACTCGTCGCACTTCTCTGTGGCATGAAGCTTCCCGACGTTTCCTCTCCCGTCTCGGGGACCATTATCCGCGCGATCGTGATGGCCGCGGCAACATGAATGAAGGATGCGACGAGAATGTGACCGAGCGGATCGGAGATTACTCCCTTTAAGATAGTAGCGTACAGGATCATCACCGTCCCAGCAATGCAGGCCATGCCCACGGTCATGAGCGAGAAGAGCTCGCTTCGCGTCATGGTTTTGAGATAAGGCTTAATGACCAG
Source organism: Nitrospirota bacterium (assembly GCA_035498715.1). GTDB lineage: Bacteria > Nitrospirota > UBA9217 > UBA9217 > UBA9217 > DASPSR01. The sequence continues at coordinate 11,612 of DATJZV010000058.1, read as the reverse complement.
GGGTGCCTCCACCATGCCGAGGAAGATCGTCGTCGAAGCGCCGAGGCCGAGCGCCCCGCCGATGTTCATGGTCTTCTGGAGTATGTAGGAGAAGCTCTTCACGATGTAGGGCAGAATTTTCCAATAAAAGAGAAGCGCGGAGAGTGCGCCGATCACAAGCACGAGCGGTAATGCCTGGAACGCCAAGATGAAGTTCGCGCCTGGGTCCTTGAGTAGGAAGGGTGGAGTGCCGCCCCCTATGTATCCGAACGCGAAGGATGTGCCAGCCTTTGTCGCTGATTCAAGCGCCAGCACAACATCATTGAGAAGCAGGAAGAGCTTCTTGAAGATCGGGACATAGAGGAGAATGCCGGCGATGCAGAGCTGGATCACTACGCCAGTCAGCGCAGTGGTGCGCCTGACGCCTTTTCTGTCATCGCTGATGAGCCAGGCGATTCCCGTGAATACCATGAGACCGAGCAAAGCTTGAAAAAGCATGAAGTGCTCCTTGACGTCTCTTAATTGTATGCTTTTTTAAGATTATGCCATGCCAAAGAATAATTTTCAATTCAAAAGCGGAGTTCAAATGGCGGTGTTGTCGCAAAAAGATGGTTCTCCGGACCGGTTGCAGGCATCGAAATAGCCAAGTAAGCACGTTCAGGCCATTAATAATTAAAAAACAAATAATATTCTTAATGGAAAGAAAATTTACCGCGAAGGAGCGATGGGCACAAAAGTTTCAAGTATTGAACAAAAAAATGATTCATGATTTTCTTCGCGTATTTTTCTCATGGGGCCGGTCCATTATCTAGGCCATGACGCCTTAGCGGTAAAAGATTCATGCCTTCTTTATGCGGTTGGTACTATCAGCTTTTTTTTCATGGAGAAACCGGGAAAAAAGAAATAATAACCCTTGACTTCCTGGTGCAGATATGGGAATATAGCATCCAGAAGTTTCGGATGTACTTGTAGGGAAACCGCAAAGACAGTTCGACTTTGCGGCATTTTTTTGTCCTTTTCCGTCGCTTCAATTCACAAGAAGGAGGTAGCTCATCATGGAGACAGGTACCGTAAAGTGGTTCAATGATTCCAAAGGTTTTGGATTCATTACCCGTGAAAAAGGCGGCGATGTGTTCGTTCATTTCGGCGACATTCAGGACAGCGGTTTTAAGTCATTAGCCGAAGGCCAGCAAGTGCAGTTCGACGTTGTCGACTCACCCAAGGGCCCCAAGGCAGCTAATGTCGTAAAGCTCTAAGCTAACGCCTATCCTTTTGAGACAGGCCCTGAACGATCAGGGCCTGTTTTTTTCTCTTTCCCCATTTTCCTTAAGCTTCATACCCCCAGCTTTTATTCCCCCTTATAGGTTTAACCGTTATGAACTCTAACCCGGACAGGCCGGAACTAAAGGCCATGAACCGCTCTTGACCTCTCGTTCAAGAGATTCCCTGTATAAAAAAAGCCCACTCGCATTAGGAGTGGGCTTTTTTTTGTGGTGTATTGATTATTTTGCACCAAGGATTGCATCTTTAGCGGCTTTGGCAACACGAAACTTGACAACTTTCTTTGCCTTTATCTTGATGGTTTCACCTGTTGCAGGGTTTCTGCCCATGCGTGCTTTGCGTTGTACGAGCACAAGCTTCCCGAGTCCAGGTAACGTGAATGTGTTCTTTGCTTCTTTATAGGCTAGCTCTGCGATGAAATCCAAAATTTCACCGGCAGCCTTCTTTGTAAGTGATGCCTTCTCCGCGAGCTTCGCTACCAACTGCGCTTTCGTCATTGCCTTTGCCATATTTTCCCCTCCCGTAAATTAGAATGGTGTTACCATGTGGCAACTATAAACCATTCAGAGATTATTGACAAGAAGTCTTTTTAACTAAATTTTGGGTGCCATGAAATCCAGGCGGGAAGGATGCATGGTCGACACTTATGCCCTCTCCTCAGTGATTGCATGGCTTGATGAATTTTGTAAGAAGAGTCAATCAGGGGAAAGATCTTTTATCACAGAACAAGCGATGTCATCAGCCACGCCGACATCGCCTGTGAAGTCGATATTCATTACAATAAGCAGATTAAATTAAAACCTTCCATTTCTGCACAGGTTAACACCAAAGACCTGATACCTTTATGCTCCCGTTAGTCAATCCGACTGCAAAGGCGGACTTATTTAGCAACAGACTCCGCGAACCCTTTGCGCCTGCGAAAACGGGAACGGCATAGGAATCCATCAATGAACGGAAATTACGCAGTTCTCGGTACCAAATGGATTGGGTACCAATTCAGAGCAAGACAGGTCGGAAGCCCAGGTCCCATCGACAAAATACTTGTATTCGTACTTTCCTGGCGACAACTTGAGCTTGATTCTCCAAGTCCCGTCCTTGCCTTTTTTCATGGGCATTGAGCTCGTATTCCAAGCATTGAACTTTCCCGAAACGCAGACTTTCTTGGCTTCCGGCGCATGAAATGTAAACTCTACTTCTTGTGTGGCGCCAGCCATCTGCTGCGGTCTGCTGACAGATTCTCTCAACTTCTTTACGACCTCTAACGCTGCCATCTCAATTACCTCCTTATAGCTAAAAGTGAAGCCCACCATACTTGCTGGACCCGTTATCATGACGTTGATAATCTTATAATAGCATATTTAATCAAAGACAGTACGCTGAGTCTTATGTGATGTACTCTTGCCGACACGGAGTTTATTCATGTACAACAGAAGTTGCAATAAAAAACATCGTTATGACGCTTTTTTCACCATTCACATTCAATTGGTGGCCATGAAGATTCGTGAGAATATTCTCTCTCTGAACCCCATTCGTTATTCGACGTCAACGTCCCTCCGATCCTCCTAGACTCTGGATGTCGAAAAATCGTTAAGAGGTTGGCAAAGATGTTAATGTGTTGGGGTCATGGTTGATTCCACTGCCAGGGGAGTAGTTGATCCTATTGATGTCGTAGTAGCTGATTCTGCTGTCGGTAGCGTTCCTGATCCTACTGATGGTGTAGTAGCTGATCCTGCTGTCGGCAGCGTTCCTGATCCTACTGATGGCGTAGTAGCTGATCCTGCTGTCGGCAGCGTTCCCGATCCTCCTGATGTCATAGTAGCTGATCCAACTGTCGGCAGCGTTCCCGATCCTCCTGATGGCGCAGTAGCTGATCCTGCTGTCGGTGCAGTTGCTACTTTAACTCTTGATGCCCCGGCTGATATTACCGCTCGCGTACTTGCTGATTTTATTCTTATTGGAGCCGCTGATTCTCTCTTTGTTGTAACGGCTGATTCTGTTTTTGATGCAATGGCTGGTTCTGCCTTTAGCGTAGTGGCTTGGGAAGAAATTATTCCCGTTGGTGATGGTAATGAAAATATCAGGATCTCTAATCTTAAGAAAAAGGATAGGAATATCAGGAGAATTACTGAAATGAGATAAAATTCAGGATCTTGAGGAATATTTATGTGCCTCATCATTGTGACCTCCTATATAACCGCAGATAACTTAAGCATAAGTTTATGTTATCCCCGTTTGTTTATCTGTGATTCCGGTCACTTTCCCCGAATTGTTTTAATACGTAAAAACAGGCAGTCTCACTCTTCGGGTGGTACGGCTTTTGATAGGCAGGCAACGCAGTGATAGTGATAAGGTATAAATAGAATAGTCGATACGTTCTCTCAATTACTAACGTTAATCTGCATTTTTCAAAATGACATAATTGATGAAGGTAACAGGAGAAGACAATCTTATTTCGGTCTAGACCTTCGCCACGCGAACGAGGGTGTTGTTCTCATTCAGACCATCAATGATGGCGCCGAGGCCGGCCATGTTCCGGAGGTAGTCGAGGGCGTCCCGGGAGATCTCTTCTCCGGGGACAAGAAGCGGGATGCCGGGCGGGTATACGGTTACAATCTCTGTCGAGACCCTGCCGGCGGAGCCATCTACATTCACAAGCTCGCTATCGGAATAGAAGGCCTCGCGCGGCGTCATGGCAAAGCGGTTCTGCAGCATCGGCGGATGGACCCTATCGAGCGGCAGGAGCGTTCCTTGAAGCCCTGTCTCCATCGAGATCACGCGGAGCGCTTCAACCAAACGGTTAAGGTCGTCATGCCGGTCGCCGATTGAAACGATAACGAGCACATGGAATGGATCTGCCATCTCCACCTGGATGCCGAAGCGGATGTTCAGCATCTGGGAAACGTGGTAGCCAGAAAGCCCGAGGTCCGAGACCGTGATGGTGAGCTTGGTCACGTCCATGTCCGCCATGCCGACCTGTTTTGCCCGATCTTTGCCGAAACAGGTGATGCCCGGAATCTTGTTGATCTCCGTGCGCGCATCCTCAGCGAGCTTGATGGTGCGGTTCAGGAGCTTCTTCCCTTCCGTGGCCATCTGCATGCGGGCCAGGTCCAGAGACGCCATTAGGATATAGGACGGGCTTGTGGTTTGGAGGAGCTTGAGCGTGTTCGTCACGTCGTCGATGTTGATCCTACCGGCCTTCGCGTGGAGCATGGAAGCCTGGGTCATGCCACCCACGATCTTGTGGGTCGACTGGACGCAGAGGTCTGCCCCGGCTTCGAGGGCGCACTTGGGGAGTTTGGGGTTGAACTTGAGATGAGGGCCGTGCGCCTCGTCCACCAACACCATGAGCCCCTTCTCGTGAGCGTAGGGGATGATGTTCTCGATGTCAGCGCAAAGGCCATAGTAGTTCGGGCTTGTGATCAAGAGCGCCCGAGTTCCTGGGTTGACGTCGATAGCCTGTTTCACCGTGTCGAAGGTTACGTTCAGGGTAAGCTTCAGGTCTCGGTCAAAGGCTGGCTGGAAGAAGATCGGCTGGGCTCCGCTCATAATCAAGCCGGTAAGCACAGAACGGTGGCAGTTTCTGGCTATCAAGACCTTGTCGCCAGGCCCGGTCGTGGAAGCCACCATGGCGTGGTTGCCTACGGTCGTTCCGTTCACCAGAAAATAGGAACGGTCCGCTCCTGCCGACTTGGCGGCAAGCTCCTGCGCTTCCTTGATGACGCCGGTGGGGTTCTGGAGCGAATCGACCTCATCGAGCGTGGTGAGGTCGATCGAGAAGATCCGCGGGCCCACGAATTTGCGGAACCTGGTGGATATGCCTTTGCCGCTTTTATGTCCGGGTGTGTGGAATGACACCTTGCGGCTTTCCGCAAGGTTGACCATCGCGTCGAACAGGGGGGTGCGGAACTGCTCGTCCTCTATTCGGTTAGGAGGTTGACTCATTGTTTTATATCATCCTACCAGCGCCGGCTGGGAAAAAGCCGCGGAGGGAGTTCCACAAAGCCGCTAATGATAGGTGAAGAGGGGCGCATTGTCTTCGATGATCTTGGTCTCTTCTGCCAAGGCTTTTCTGATGTGTTTGGGCAGCATGTACATGCCGTGGTTCGTGATGCCATCGTAGTAACGGTTCTCGCCCTTGATCCGTTTCTTGATCATCTCATCCACATGCTGGGGGGTGAACTTCCTGGGATCGAGGTTCTTCGAAGCCAGGGTGAAGCCCCAAGGGAGGCCGAAAGAGGGTATGGAAACAGCATAGGGGGCAACAACGGGGAACACGGCATTCAAGGTCTTGTCCACAGCCGTAAAGTTAAGCAGCTGGTGCAGCGCTGTAGTTCCCGCTTGGAGGGAAATTGTGCCGTCCGCGCTCAGGCGCTCCTTGACGATCTCGTAGAACTCGCGTGTGAACAAGAGGTATGCTGGACCTTCTTCGACGGGCTCTGAAATGTCGATAATAATCGCGTCGTAGCTGTCGGAGGTCTCTTCCAGATACTTGCGGGCGTCCATGTACCGCAGATCGGTTCTTGGGTCATCAAAAGCGCCTTGGTGCCACTCCGGGAGAAGTTCCTTAGACTTTTCGACCACTTCCTGGTCGATGTCAACCATCATGCAATATTCTACTGACTTATGGCGAAGCACCTCGCGCAGTGTTGCCCCCTCTCCGCCGCCGACGATAAAGACACGCTTCGGGTTCGGGTGGGTCAAGAGCGCAGGGTGGACCAGTGCTTCATGGTAGATGAACTCGTCGGTAAGCGACGACTGCATCTTGCCGTCCAAAACGAGGCACCGGCCGTAACTTCCACTGTCCATAATTTCCATCCGTTGAAACTTGGTCTGGCTGGCATAATGGATCATGCGAATGCCGTGAAGGTGCCCTTCCTCAGGGCTCGTGTACTCAATGAACCACTTGTAGCTCTTGGGCTCTATCATACCTGAACCAGTTCTTCCTGTACTATTGGCTTATGCGGAAGCTTTTCGTGACCAAGGATTCCCCGTTTCATCTCGATGATAGAGGGGTTCTTGGACTGGAACTTTTCGATAAGGAATTTTGCGGCGACCTTAGGGTCGATCAGGTCCCCGCAGGTGAAGACATCTACTGCGGCATAGCCGTATTCCGGCCACGTGTGGATGGCAAGATGGGATTCGGCGATGACCACCATCCCGCTGATGCCAAAGGGGCTGAATTCGTGGAAAGCGACCTCTACAATCGTCGCCTTTGCCTCTAATGCAGCATTTTTGAGTGTTTCTCTTACAAACTCTAGATTTGTGAGGGTCTTGGGGTTGCAATCCCTCAGCTCCAATAACAGGTGGGTTCCCAACGCGTGCAACCTGTTTGCCTCCTTCTCCGCCCGCCGAACCAGCTCCGGGATCACCGCCCGGTCTCCGCGAGCACCACCTCCCGTTCCCACGGGAGGGCTAGCGTCCGATACCAATCCGCCTCAGATTCAGGCGGCGCCCAACAACACTAAAAATTAGTTGTCATTTATCAAAAATACTCACCTTTGTCAAGGATAAAATGGATTCGGCTTCATTTTTTTTTCGCGCATGCTTCATGCCCGTCTCACGCGGAGCGATGCGGTCAATTTTTTCTCCCAGAAGGGACCGTAACGTTCATTTTTCCGACATCGAAAGACAAAAATCGCGACGCGAGGAGATATTTCCCCTCATCAAGAGTCGTGAGCGAAGAAAACGCGGACGAAGAAGCGCACATCTCGCGCCAGGAAACCGAAAATAGGGTCAGTGAGCCGTGAAAAACGCTCAGGACCATCCCGGTCAAGACCGTTGAGGCTTTGGCAGGAACCTTGAGGAACGGCCTTCCGGGTCACGACGCGGCTGCGCGGGTCGGAACTCAGAAAAAAGTCTTTACATCTGCGGCAGATAGTTTTAATATTGGGCTCTGATTCCACAGTCAGGAGACACTGGAGCACTACGAGGAGCAGCTAGGTTCAGTCTGTCATCTGACTTCTATTTAGGGAGGTTTCGCCATGTCCTCGCAAACAAAATTCGTCGAGATCAGTTCCGTGCTCGTGAATCCGGAAATCTTTACCCGGCACTATACCTGCGACGTGGAGAAATACGGCTGCAAATCTCAGTGCTGCTACCGGTCCTGCATTGTGCCCGAGCAGGAAGCACGGAAGGTCGAGGAACATCTGGACGGCATCCTTGCCTATCTCTCCCCTGAGAACCGGGAGGCGCTCAAAAAGAACGGCTCTGTGCTCGCAGTCTGCGCCAAACAGTGCCCCACGGGCTGCGTCATCCATGACGACGAGGCGCAGGCCATCCGGAGAAACTTCGGCGGGGCGGACTTCCGCTGCGTACTGCTGTTCAACAATGACTGCGCCCTACTCTATACCAACCAGCAAGGTCTCCGCTACTGCGCCGTGCATACCTACGCCATGCAAAAAGGAATGGTCTGGGAGGAGTTCAAGTTCGCGGACTGCGTCCAGTACCCGCTCTCGTTCTACAACGCAGAGGATGGCACACGGGTTCTCTCCATCCAGGACACGCCATACCTCAATCATATTCCTTGTATGAAGAGCCCTGCGGGAGAGCCCATGTACAAAAGCCTCAAGAAGACCATCGAGACGTTCATGGGAAAGGATTTTTATAAGGAACTTGAGGCCTATGCCGGAAAGATGGCGAAGAAATAGTCTTTCGACCTTACCAGTCTTCCCATCTGCACAAACCATGGCGTCCGTGCTATACTATTAATCCTATGGGCAACCTTTTCCTCAGTTTCTCCATAGCCATCGGAGGCGCTATCGGCCTTGTCACGTTGAGCAAGGTATTCGACCTCGATGTTTATACAAGCCGCATCTTCCCGCTCATCCCGATCCTCTACGCAATTATCTACGAAGTCCTCGAACGCAACAAAACCGGCAAGGCAAAACCAATCCCGCCTTCCAGAGCAAAGGAAGAGATGAAGGCTGGCGCCAAAATTATCTTCCAGAACATCACAGCTGGAAGGATCATCACCGACGTGGGGGTCAGCTTCGCCATCAAGTTCGCCTTCGAGATCTTCTTCGTGGCGCTTTTCATCTACTTCAGCGGCCAGACGTTCAACTCCCTCTACGGCGCCTTCGGTATCGAGACCGTGGGACGGTTCCTTCGGGGCGAGCACCCCTGGCTCAATGGGAATGAGGGCCTCTACCTCCTCACCCTCCTCGCGGTCATCACAAGCTTCGGCACCGGCCTTTGGATCGGGTACACCTCTGAGGGCAAGGCTATCCTCGAAGGAGTGCTCGCCGGCGCGGCAGTCACAGTGATCACCGCCACGACCAACATGCTCATCCTCTACCGGAAGATTGAGGAGATGGCGAACCAGATGGCTGCATCCCTGGGGTACGGCATACGCGTCGGCTTTGTCGCCGTGCTTGCCCTCCAGGTGCTGCTCTACGGATTCTGGAGCGGTATAGCACAAAAGGCAAAGGAGGAACGGGCACTCCGCGCGGCGATCAGGAAGTCGGTAAGGAGACTGAGGAAGTAGCCAGCCTTATCTCACGTATCATTAGCATACACCAAAAGTCCCCTACCCGTCATTCCTGCATTTCGCAGGAGTGACGATCGGCATTCATCCCTAATTGTTGAACTCGTTAGAACCGGCGTGCCTCGAGGAAGTGTTTTTTCCAGTAGGGATCAAGAAGTGTGTCCATCCGCACGGTCCTCCCTGTGCTGGGAGCGTGGACAAAGAGGTTATCGTTCACATAGATGCCGACATGAGAGTATTTTCCCCCTTTCTGCAGAAAGAAAAGGAGATCGCCTTTCCGAATCTCATGGTATGAAATGGCGCGGGTAGCGCTTCTCAATGCCTTCGTACCATGGGGCACATCCATCCCTGCCGCCAAATAGCTGTATCGCACCAGACCGCTGCAGTCGAATCCTGCGGGGCTGTCTCCTCGATACTTGTAGGGCCTTCCGACCATAGTCAGTGCCGTGTCAGCGGCCTTGTCAGCCACAGAGAACGAGAATCCCTCGATCTGTTTCGTCGACGGCGTGTGCGCACAGCCAAATGACAAGAGGGCGATACAATAAATCGCCGCTGTAAATTTACAAGTTAGCTTCACCTGACCTCCCTCGGTCTGTGCCTCCCATACTAATTAATTACTGCCATAATGTCAATGAGCGCCGACACAAACCATGTGAACATCACACAAAACGGCGTTATTACCAGCGCAATCTGCCCAAAATCCTCTTGACCCTTCTTCCTCAGCCTGCTATATTCACTCCATGAAACACGAGATTACCTTCATGCCGGAGAATGTTGCAATCAGCGTAGATGACGACACCATGCTCTTCAAGGCACTAAAGGCTGCAGGCGTGTATGTGCTTTCGTCCTGCGGTGGCAAGGGCAACTGCGGCAAGTGCAAGGTCGTAATCAAGAATGGAAATACGGACACCAGCAAGTCACGCTCATTCTTGAGCGCAGAAGAGGTCGAGCGCGGCTATGCTCTCGCCTGTCTCACGCGCGTCAAGAGCGACCTGACCGTCGAAATCCCGCCCGAGTCGCGCATGCAGTCCAAACATAAGATCGCGACCGGCGCCAACACAGAGGAGCTCATCAAGCTCATGCAGCAGGCCGGCGGATGCCTGGAATCGCGCATCAGCCACGTGTACCTCGAGATCAACCCACCCACCATCGACGACAACATCGCGGACTACGAACGACTCAGGCGCGCCCTCGACAAGGCGGGCTTCGATGCATCTCACCTGCACATGAACTACATGATGCTGAGCAAGCTGCCTCGCGTGCTCCGGGAGGGCAACTGGAAGGTCACGGTCTCGGTATTTAGCGTCACCGCTATGCTCGAGGTGCTCGATATCTTTCCCGGCGATGCGACCCGCTCGCGCTATGGCGCGGCGGTCGACATCGGCACCACCACCATTGTCGTCTACCTCGTGGACATGACGAACGGGCACATCATCGATACGGTATCAACATACAACAGCCAAGTCAAGTGCGGGGACGATGTGATTACGCGCATCGTGTATGCCACGGAACGGAACGGGCTCAAGGAACTCCAGGATCTCGTCGTGGGCAACATCAACACTCTGCTCACGGAATTAGCAGAAAAAAATAACGTCCCACCAAGCATGATCGACTACCTCGTGATGGCCGGCAACACCACCATGGAACATCTGTTCTACGGCATTGACCCGCAGCACATCCGGGAGGAGCCTTACATCCCTGCGGCAACCTTCTTTCCGCTCATCCGCGGAAAAAGCGTGGGTTTACAGGTCGATCCGCAGGTCATCATCTACTCCATGCCGAACATTGCAAGTTACGTGGGTGGTGATATTTCCGCAGGTGTTCTTGTGTCCCAAATCCACAAAAAGGATCAGGTTTCCCTCTTCATCGACATTGGGACGAACGGCGAGATCGTGCTCGGGAACAAGGACTGGCTCGTGACCGCGGCATGCTCTGCAGGCCCGGCCTTCGAAGGGAGCGGCATCAAGTTCGGCATGCGCGCCATGGAGGGTGCTATCGAAGAGGTCGAGATAAACCCGAAGACGTACGACGTAAACTACCGAGTCATCGGCGACGTAAAGCCCATCGGCATCTGCGGTTCCGGCATGATCGACACGCTTGCCGAAATGTACCTGAACGGCGTCATTGACCAGAAGGGAAAGATCAGGGAAGAGATCGGCTCCAAACGTATTCGCAGGGGAGAGAGCGGGCTTGAGTATGTGCTTGCCTGGCGAGTGGAGAGCGCAATCAACAAGGAGATTGTGATAACTGAGGTAGACCTCGACAACCTGATCCGCGCCAAGGCCGCGATCTATGCCGGCTTCTCTACACTGCTAAGCCAGATGAGCATGACCTTCGCCGACATCGAAAAGCTCTACATTGCCGGCGGGTTCGGAAGATATATTGATGTCGAGCGCGCGATTACTATCGGCATGCTGCCCGATCTGCCGGTTGACAAGTTCCATTTTCTCGGGAACACATCCATTATGGGTGCCTACTACGCCCTTCTCTGCGACCGGCTCCGGCATGAGGCTGAGGAGATCGCGCGGAGGATGACCTATATCGAATTATCTGTGTCGCGCAGCTTCATGGACGAGTATCTATCGGCCCTCTTCCTGCCACACACGGACCTGAATGCTTTCCCCACCGTGAATAAGGAACTGCAGTACAGAAAAAAATCTTAGCGGATTAAAGACTGGTCAGGCTGGATTCCTGAATTCACCTGCAAATTCACGGTTTTCAATTCTGCAGGAACTCGATTCCAGCCCGGCAGGTATTGTCGCCAACACCGACTTTTTCTTTCCACTTCACAATGCCCGTCTTTTCCCCCGCCCCATCGTTGAATATGACTGTCCAGGAGTGCTCCAAAGGATAGTCGGTCCTGATACAC
>DATJZV010000057.1:0-4801 GCA_035498715.1 Nitrospirota bacterium | reverse complement strand
TCGTCCTCGGCGATCAGGATGCGCATGTAAAAAATCCCTTCTTAGGCACGGATTCCACCAATATTTCGATAACATTGGTTTCGACTCTTTTCATTTTTCATGGCTCCTTTAATTCCTTTCTCATTGATTGCTTCAACCGGTTGAACTCCCTTTCCAGCCCGAGCATTTTTGCCTTTGCGGTGTTCAAGTCTCCGGTCCTGGTTGCTATTTCCATCTCGAAGGCAACCGCACGTAAAACCTCGCCGCCGACATTGGCCGACGCCCCTTTGATGGTATGGGCCTGCCGTTCGGCGCCCGGGGCGTCCTCAGCCTCCAGGCAGTACCGCAATGCCTCGATCTGCCGTGGCATGTCTTTTAAGAAACATTCGGTCACCATTCGGGCCAAATCCTCATCATCCATCAGTCGGGCCATCATGCTCGCCCTGTCGAAAACCAGAGATCTTGGTTCCTGAGCGACGAAAGAAGCAGTTCCTTCAGATGTCACTGGCTCTGTTTTCTTCGGCAGCCATTTCTCCAACGCTTCGGCCAACGCCTGGGGATCAATAGGCTTGGCGACATAGTCATTCATACCCGCAGCGAGGCAGCGTTCCCGGTCCCCCTGCATGGCGTGGGCAGTCATGGCGATGATGGGAATCCCGTGGTTGGTGACGACCGATTGAGGATCGCGGATCTGCCGCGTAGCTTCAATTCCGTCCATTTCTGGCATCTGCACATCCATAAGCACCAGGTCGTAGGAAAGGGTTTCAAGAGCTTTGACGGCTTCTGCACCGTTGGCAACGACGTCCGCGCCCAAACCCAGCTTTTTCAGGATGCCCATGGCCACCTGCTGATTGGTGAAGTTGTCCTCGGCAAGCAGAATCCGCACAGCGCCCCGTCGCAGTTCGCGGATCGTGTGTCGCGTAACGATTGGCTGCGCCAGTTGGCTTTCGTTAGTTTCAGCCAGCACGGTGGATAGGCAGCCGTAAAGTTCTGACTGGCGGGCCGGCTTTGTGAGGTAGGCGGCAAAACCGATCTCCTCCATTTTTCTTGCGTCTCCCCGCTGACCGAGTGAGGTCAGCAGAACCAGTCGTATATACTCGAGCGCTTTGTCCGCCTTGATGGCCCGAGCCAGCTCAACTCCATCCATTCCGGGCATCTGCATGTCGAGAATGGCTGCCTGGAAAGGATCGCCCACGTCCTTGGCACGGTAGAGCGCCAGCATGGCTGTAGGGCCATCCGCTGTCTCTTCCGCCCGCAGGCCCCAGGCCGTAAGCTGGGTCATCAACACCTCACGATTGGTGGCACTATCGTCTACGACCAGGACGTGGGCATCACGAATGTCGGCTGGCTGCACGACGTGGCGTTCCCGTTCAGGCTGTTTGCCTAGACGTGCGGTGAACCAGAACTCTGAGCCTTCCCCTTCTTCACTGATGACTCCAATCTCACCGCCCATCTGCTCCGCTAGTTCCTTCGAGATGGCCAGCCCAAGGCCTGTACCGCCGTATTGGCGGGTGGTTGAGGTATCCGCCTGGGTGAACTTCTGAAACATCATCTCCTGCTTCCCAGCAGGAATGCCGATGCCGGTATCTTTGACGGAAAAGCAGACCATGGCTTCGGTGTCGGTTTCCGACACTAACCTTGCCCGGACGGCGATCTCACCATGGTGAGTGAACTTCACGGCGTTGCCCGTCAGGTTTGTGAGAATCTGGCGCAGGCGGCCGGGGTCGCCCCGAAGGTAGGCAGGTACTTCCGGCGCGGCGGCGCAGATTAACTCAAGTCCCTTATCGCTTGCGCGCACGGCCAGCGTGGCGGCGACGTCGTCCAAGAGGACACGCAGGTCGAAATCTAGCGCCTCCAACTCGAGTTTACCCGCCTCGATCTTGGAGAAGTCGAGGATGTCGTTGATCAGGTGGAGCAGAGACTCGCCGCTGCTCCGCACGGTCTCGGCGTAACGGCGCTGTTCATCGTTCAAATCGCTATCCAGCAGCAAACCGGTCATACCGATGACACCATTCATGGGCGTGCGGATCTCGTGGCTCATGTTGGCAAGAAACTCACTCTTGGCCAGATTAGCCAGCTCGGCCTGCTGCCGGGCATTCTGTAACTCCAGGGTTCGCTCTTCAACCTTCTTTTCAAGATTATGCATATGGTCTTTGAGCAAGAGATATAGCTGGGCGCTTTCAAGGGCATATGCGGAATTGAGAAGTATTACGGCCAGCGCATTTTGCGATTGCTCATCAATAGTTGTCTGGCTGTCCGGCAGAAAACCTGCAAACATGCCTCGAATGCGGGTTTGGGTGGCTAGTAGCTGCAGCACAACCTTCCTGTCGCCACTGTTTGCAGCGACGATAACGGGTTGATTCCGGTTGATGGCCCAGGCGAAGCTTCCATCAACGATCTTGGCCTCGACTTCTCGCTCCAATTCTTCCCGACAATAAACTGGATAACACTCCGCCAGATCAAAACTGTTATCATCTGTAATTATATAGAACGCCATTTTTGTAAATGGGATCAATCTTCGCAATTGTTGGGATGTAGCCAAGAAGATGGATGCAGTGTCACGATTGCGATAAAGGTCAGCTTGGAAATCGCCGCTGAAGGCAAGCAAATCCAGGAGACCAACGTAACGGGCGTTACATTCTTCAAGGTACAGGTTGCGTTCCCGCAACCTCCCCAGTTCCTGCATTATATTTTCATCTTGATCAGTCATGATGCAGAACTCTCGATAGTGTCTCCATGGTTTCATGCAACTGGGCATCGGTCTGTTTCAGGATAGTGGCCAGCATACTTGGAGGTATGGCTAGCCGATCCCAGGCGTGCTCTTCCATGGCGGGGACATATGTTTCACCGACAAAACCGATCTGAAGAGCCTGGGCGATCACGTCGGACGTGTGTATGATGGCTGTTTCAATCGGATACAAGTTAGCTCGGGAAGGTGCATGGTGACAGGTTACTGGCTCGGCAATGATAGAGGGTATCCTCCAGCGTTTCAGGAGCCCGCCACCCACATCACCGTGATCAAAACCGAGTTCTTCACGTTGAATCGCGAAATGCGGCTTTCCGGATTCTTTGCTTCGTTCAATCATGTCACGAATTAGCTCCGGTGCCCTGGTGCAGAGAATAAGCTGGCCAACGTCGTGCAGCATTCCTGCGACGAAAAATCGCTCTACGTTGGTCTCACGTCTATAGGTAGCCAGGATACGAGCGACGATACCACACGATATGCTGTGCTCCCAGAACGAGGTCATATTTATCATATCTTCGGGGATTGATTTGAACACCCCGATGACGGATATAGCCAGTGCCAGATCTCGCAGCTGCTGGGTGCCGATTATCGTCACAGCCTTGGTAATGGTATCTACGTCCTTATGAAAACCGAACATGGGGCTATTTGCCAGTTTTAGTATGCGTGTGGTGAGCCCCTGGTCTTCGGTTAAGACTCTTGTTATGTCGGAGATGGATGTGCGTGGGTTGTTGATGGCAAGATTGAGCCGCTCATAAACCATCGGGAGAGAATAGACAACCGCCGCATCGCTTACTAGGTTGTCAATTGTGGGTTTAAATGGTTTCATTCTGCGCCTTTCTTTTTAGGCAAAGTCGGAACAGCTCCGCCATGGCCGGATGGCTGAGGTTGACATTTCTGAAGATAGGGCGAAGCTCTTCTTCGGCGTATCTCAGTTTTTCAGGATCGATCTCGTCGGACAGTGCTGAATCGCCTTCCTTGGAATCAATGCCTGCAATATCGGCCTCCGAAACTCCCCAGGTCATGAGCATACGAATATGCCTTTGGGTGAGAGCAGCGCCTTCATTAAGCAACAGTCGTCCGCTACGGTCGTGGATGTCCGCGGCTAATATCATGCCTTCAGTGATAGCGTCGATGTGTAGTATTCCCATGTTAGTCCCAGATATCAAAAAGCCCTGTTATTTTAATTAATTACGCGTTAAAGGCGCTGCCAAGGTGTTAACTTTTCAACCTCGGCATGCCATCTTTTCTATTTTCTGTATTACCCTCTGAAGTTTCAGATATCCCAATAAATTTGTCTTTAAGTAAAGAAGGATAAGCCAGCTTATTATTCTTTTCGGCACACTAAGGGAAATACTTAGCAGAAACTCCAAAAACATTAGAAATAATCAATTACCAACGGATTACTCATTCTCGAAAACCCGATAGGTGAAACCTCATGCGTTATAGTGAAATGCTCTCTAGACAGTGCCTAATTTATCTACGCTGGGGAGCCATGACGAACTCAAACGCTATAATTTGTCAGACATTGTCTTGATTTTGATTGGCCAAGCGTTGCCTTTCCCAGCTTATTTGCTCAATACTCCTCCGGAAACAAAGTTGTAGTAGCCGATGGATCCCATTCGGTGACAATCCAGATTTTGGGCAGCCCCTCTTTATAGACCTAGAAGAGCCTATCACCTTGCTGTAGCGCCATTTCGTTGGCAACCCGGTCTTCATCGCAGACATCACCACAGTCCTCGGCCAAAACTGCGGGACCAATTTCTGCCAATTTGTGCCCTCCTAATTACCACCTCTCAAAAAAAATCATGTGTCAGAGTGTTTCAGCATGTGTCTACGTGTATCATCTTGAAATTGTTACATTTTTTCTCTTGACATGATAGTTTGAAGTAGTATTATCCAGTCCCGTACAGAATACGCCTGACCTGGGCGTCAAAGTCACGGCATGAGACTGGGCAGCTACCTTCCTGACCAAGTGCCTCATTGATTGAAATCAGAGTCTCGCTTATCCGGCAGGCACAGATTAAAGCCGCCCTCTCCGCCAATGCGGAGATGATCGCCATGTATTGGGATATTGGC
>DATJZV010000056.1:0-9393 GCA_035498715.1 Nitrospirota bacterium | reverse complement strand
GTGGCTATATATGTGATTGTGGCGGATAATCCTGCGAGAGAAATGCCGCTGCGTACTTGTGCAGTGAATACTCGCCGTACCCGAACTTTTCATTGATGGTTTGAAACGCTGCTGTCCTGGCTTTCCCATGAGGCATGTTCCGCGCAGCCTTCCATTCGTCGGAACCACGCATGGCATTAAGGCGCGTGAGCGCCTCGGAGAGACAGGCATTGTAGAGATTACGTCCCGCGTTAAGGCGCACCTCCAATATGCGGTTCTCTTTCGGGGAGGCCACGAGTTGAAACTCGTGGATGAAAGACCGGGTTGTCGCCTTTGAAGCCATAACAACTAATATATTGTATTATTTGACAAACAGCAACTGAAACAATTCCCGCTGTCATCCCCATGGCTAAAGCCAGGGGCTTTCTGCGGTGGTTTTGGTAAATTATTTCAAAGGTCATCATTTCCAATCTTAAAACTATGCAGAGGATTCCCGAAAATTCAAAAAAAGAAATCGATAAGCTCGTGAAGGAAATCAACGAGCACAACTACCGCTATTACATTCTTGATGCTCCGGTCATTTCTGACGAGGAATATGACCGGCTCTTCCGGAAACTAAAAGAACTTGAGGAAAAGTATAGCTACGTCCTTCCCGACTCACCCACACAACGTGTGGGCGCGCCGCCGCTTGATAAATTTGAAAAAATCAAACACACAGAACCTATGCTGTCACTGGACAATGCTTTCTCTCACGATGAAGTATTGGAGTTCGGCCAGAGGGTGAAACGATTCCTCAAGTCTGATGCTGAAGTTGAGTATAGCATCGAACCGAAATACGACGGTCTTGCCATTGAACTAACGTTTAAAAAAGGTCTGCTCGAACGGGCGTCAACACGCGGTGATGGGTACGAGGGCGAGGATGTTACGACGAACATCAAGACCATAAGGGCGATACCGCTAAAGATCGAAGGTGTGGACATCCCGGAGGAGATCGATATTCGCGGCGAAGTATACATGGAAATGAATGAATTCGAGAAATTGAACAAGGAGCGCGAAAAGAACGGCGAGGCGTCGTTCGCCAATCCTCGAAATGCTGCAGCGGGTGCGGTCCGTCAACTTGATTCATCCATCACTGCCGCGAGGAAGCTCCATATGGCCTGCTACGGCGTTGGCGCCATGAAAGGTATTGACTTCAAGAGCCACACGGATTTCATCGACTGGCTTAGGAAAGCCCATTTCCCTTCGCCAGCAGTAGTGTATGTGGTTAATGACATAGGAAAGGTCATCGACGCAATCAAGAAGATAGAAGAACAGAGACCGAAATTCCCTTTCGAGACAGATGGAGCCGTTATCAAGGTGAATGACTTCGATCTGCAGAAGGGACTCGGTTTTAAGACTCGGGAGCCTCGCTGGGCTATCGCATACAAGTTCCCGGCACACCAAGGTACGACGACCGTAGAAGATATAATAGCGAGCGTGGGCAGGACCGGCGCAATCACCCCGGTCGCGATGCTCAAACCGGTTCGAATTGGAGGAGTGACGGTCTCACGCTCAACGCTGCATAATTGGGATGAGATCGAGCGCAAGGACATCCGGATCGGCGACACGGTGGTGATCGAGCGGGCGGGAGACGTGATCCCGCACGTAGTGGCGGTCATCAGGGAAAAACGTACTGGCAAGGAACGGAAGTTTCCGCCTCCCAAGGCATGTCCGGTCTGTGGTTCTCAGGTAGTCCGGGGTGAGGGCGAAGTGGCTTATCGCTGCATAGGCCTGAACTGCGCGGCCCAGGTTCTTGAAAAGATCAATCATTATGCCTCGCGGGGGGCAATGGATATCGAAGGCCTTGGAGAGAAGAACGTAGAGCTTCTTTATAATCGTCGACTCATCAAACATTTTGTTGACCTCTATCAGATCAAGAAAGAACAATTGCTTGAACTTCCACGTTTTGCAGAAAAATCCGCCCAAAACCTCATTGATGCCATCGAAAAAAGTAAGAAGACGACGCTCGCCCGGTTCCTGTATGCCCTCGGTATTCTCCATGTCGGTGAATACGCGGCCAAGCTGCTGGCAAAAAATTTCGCAAAACTCGAGGATCTATACAACGTGAAGACTGAGCGCATAATCGAGATCAAACAAATGGGCGAGAAAATAGCGGATTCGATAGCAGGCTTCTTCAGCGAAAAGGAAAACCTGCATACCCTCGACAAGCTGAAAAAGCTCGGACTGGATGTTTCCAATCCGGATTTTGAGGGCGATAGGAAAAAAGAGAAGAAGCCTCTCGAAGGACTTACTATCGTTGTTACCGGAACGCTTTCAAAACCACGCAAAGAGATTGAGGAACTCATCGAGCGACAAGGCGGACATTCCGCGGGATCAGTTTCTAAGAAGACAAGCTATGTGCTGGCAGGAACTGATCCGGGATCGAAATATGATAAGGCTAAGAGTCTCGGCGTGAAAATACTGAGTGAGGACGACTTCAATAAGTTGATACAATAAAAAAACAGTTTCCTTGCGTGTTTCGATCAATTTCGTGTCGATCGGTGTTCATCCTTGACGAAAAGGCATCTATGAGAATCGGCTTCCATGTTTCTATTTCCGGTGGTTTCTCCCTTGCGGTCCAGCGTGCCTTCGAGCTCGGCTGCACGTGCATGCAGATCTTTAGCAGGAACCCCCGCGGATGGGCGGTGAAACCGCTCGATAAAGACGATATTGCCGAATTCAGGAGGCTTCGTGAGCAATGGGACATCGGCCCCGTCTTCGTCCATACCAACTATCTCATCAATCTTGCATCGAACCGCCCTGACCTGTATGAAAGGTCCATAGAACACTTCGTGATCGACCTTGAACGTACTGAAGCGCTCGGCGCGGAATACTTAGTGACCCATCTCGGTTCGGCAAGCAGTCAGAATGAAGAATGGATGATCTACCGTGTGTCGGATGCTTTAAACATGGCTATGAAGCTTCACGCTCCCAGGGCAACGATCCTGCTGGAAAATACCGCCGGAGAAGCAGGGGATGTAGGATATACTCTCGAGCAGGTCCGGGATGTTATATCGCTCCTTAGCAATTCATCGCATATCGGAATGTGCTACGACACGTGCCACGGCTTTGCAGCAGGATACGATATACGCACTCGAAAAGGAGTTGATGCTCTTGCCGAGAAGATCGGTTCTACATTGGGCCTAAAGCGGTTGATGGGGATGCATTTAAACGATTGCTTGAGAGATTTCAACTCTCGCGTCGACCGCCATTGGCA
Source organism: Nitrospirota bacterium (assembly GCA_035498715.1). Classification (GTDB taxonomy): domain Bacteria; phylum Nitrospirota; class UBA9217; order UBA9217; family UBA9217; genus DASPSR01. Next base: position 6,158 of record DATJZV010000056.1, on the reverse strand, counting down.
TATTGGTGAAGGCAGGATAGGGCTCGACGGTTTTAAAGTACTGCTCAATCATCCTGCCTTTAAGGACGTACCAAAGATCATGGAAACACCGAAAGAAACGGAAGATGACGATCCTAGGAATATGCAGGTGGTGAAATCGTTGGTGAGGTGAGGGGACGTTGAAATATATTATCATTATTATATTAGCGGGGATGATACCGATGACGGCTATTCCTGCTTACGCCGCAGGCAGTGATGATATTCTAGGCGTGTGGAACAACGAAGAGAAAGATGCAAAAATCGAGATATACAAATGCGGCGTTAAGTACTGCGGAAAAATCATTTGGCTAAAAGAACCGAATTATCCGGAAGGTTCGAAAGACGGCACTCCCGGCGCTCCGAGGCTGGACCACCACAACCCGGATCCATCACTCCGGAAGGTGTTAATCATTGGTCTCAATATCGTCCATGATTTTACTACTACCGACGGTCATATATGGTTCGGCGGTACAATTTATGATCCGAAGAGTGGCAAGACCTATCGCGGCAAGATGACGCTGGTCTCTCCGAATCAACTCAGCCTGAGGGGATATGTCGGGATTCCCCTTTTTGGCAGAAGCACGACATGGACGAAGTGACAGCAAAGAGAAACGTTAATAATCAAGAGCATGATTTCATGGAAATAAAAAAAGAGGATAAGGAATACATACGATTTAAACTGGCCCAGGCCAGAGATGCATACGAGGAGGCACAGGGCCTTTTCGTCGATGGTGCTGACCTCGGTTATGTGCTAAACAACTTGTACTATGCCTTCTACTATCCGGTGCTCGCTTTGCTCCATTCAAGAAATATTCCGGCGGCAATGCAGAGCGCATCCATCGCGCTTTTTGATAGGGAATTTGTCGAAACCGGACTTTTCGAGAAGCGTTTTTACGACGCCCTGCGCAGGGCGTTTGACCTTAAGCCGAAATGCTCGCCGGGTGAACTCAAGATGATTACACGGGCAGAGATCGAAATACTGCTAACAGAGGCGCGGGAGTTCCTAGACATTGTTGGCCGTAAAACCGGCATGGCATAAGTCCTTAAAGATTGTCATAGATAGGATTCGGCAAACATGCGTGTCGGCTATTCGAAGCAAATCTTGGCTTGCAGAGCGTGAACTCATACCGTTGAACATAAAAGCAGATGCTGGTAGCAAAATCATTTCGGTCGCACTTCCCATAGAGGCGATTGCTCGACTGATCATCTTTCACAATGCTTCGGCTCGATCCCGTCTTTATGATGATCGTCATGCTCGAAGATAGAAGCACGCTAAAACTTTCGAAGCAGAAACTGAATATATGTATATAAGGTCCTTCCCGTTTGTCAGAGTCTAGTTCAATTATAGATAGGCTGTGATGAGATAATTTCTGGATTTTTTCCTTTTCTTCTGGTATATTACACGGGAAATCATAGCCTTTTGGAAGCACAGGAAGTTCAAATTTCCATGAAAATATCGGAAATACCGGTGAGACAGGCCTCGAGGCGTTATTATGCCTTCGGGCAGTACATGAAGGAACTGTACCACACGCCGGTCTACAAGGTGAATGTGGACGCGGGATTTACCTGCCCGAACCGGGACGGGACCGTAGCCGTGGGCGGCTGTATTTATTGCAATAACGACAGCTTCAGGCCCACGGCATGCACGAGCTCGGTATCCCTGAGGGATCAGATCGAGAAGGGCATTCCTTACCTCCGCTCCCGCTACGGCGCTGAAAAGTTCATCGTCTATTTCCAGCCGTACACGAACACCTACGCACCCGTCGAGGTCCTTGCACGATTGTATCGCGAAGCGCTTGACAATGCGGGAGTGGTGGGGCTCGCAATCGGCACGCGTCCCGATTGCGTTGATGAGGAAAAGATCGCACTCCTTGAATCGCTGGCCAAGGACTCTTTCATCCTTGTAGAGTATGGCCTGCAGTCTGTTTACGACAAGACACTTGAATTTATCAACCGGGGGCATGATTACGCGTGCTTTAAAAGTGCGCTTGCTTCCACCGCGGGAAAGGGCATACGGGTAGGGGCGCACATCATTCTGGGCTTCCCGACGGAGACCCGGGATGAGATGCTCGGGATGGCCGACGAACTTTCAAGCCTGCCGATCGAATTTCTCAAGATTCACCAGCTCCAGGTGGTCAGGGGTACCGCACTTGCCGACCTCTATGCTGAAAAGCCGTTCACTACCTTCGGTTATTATGAATACCTTGAGATGGTTTCTGATTTTCTTGAGCGGTTATCACCGAATATCGTGATCCAGCGTTTGTTCGCGGCCGCGCCCGATGATATCCTGATTGCCCCAGTCTGGAACAAGACGCGCAGTGAGTTTTTACGCGATCTCGATGCCACTATGGAGCGGGGGGGAAGCTATCAAGGAAAGAAACTGCGCGCTTTGCGCGAATGGGAAACGTAAAATTGAAAATCAAGGAATGCATGTTGCACGTTGAATCAGGCTATGTACGGCTTCACAATTTGAATACAAAGAAGGTGGCGCCATGATCGATCTCCATACTCATTCTCTGTTCAGCGACGGGGTGCTTGTGCCGTCGGAACTCGTGCGGCGAGCGGTAATGAAAGGCTATGAGGTGATCGCCATCACGGACCACACCGATGCCTCAAACCTGGATTTCACCATCCCGCGCGTGGCCGCCGCCTGCAAGGAACTCAGTCGACGCTGGAAGATCACGGCGCTGCCCGGCGTCGAGCTCACGCACATTCCTCCGGAGACCTTTGCCGAGCTTACGGAGCGAGCGCGCTCCCTCGGAGCCGTAATCGTCGTGGCGCACGGAGAGACGCTCGTGGAGCCCGTCCATCCGGGTACGAACCGGGCCGCCATCGAGGCGCGCGTGGATATTCTGGCGCATCCCGGCCTCATCACAAAAGATGAGGCTGAACTTGCGGCAAAGAATAACGTTTATCTGGAAATCACCTCGCGCAAAGGGCACAGTTTGTCGAACGGACATGTGGCGAAAATCGCCGGTGCAACGGGGGCCAAATTGGTCATCGACACCGACACGCACGAGCCCGGCGACCTGATTACCGATGAACAGGCCGCAGACATTCTGCTTGGCGCAGGTTTGAACAGAGACAAGATCGGCGAGATATTCGGAAACTCTAAGGCGCTGGTCGCCAGAACAATTGCCGTCCAGAAAAAGTAAATATAGAGTGGCGGAATACAGGTCAGCCTGTCCAGACTACACACTTTTTATCTTCACAGGGAGGTTCGCAGATGCCCACGATCAAGAAAAGAGGACCAGCAGTAAAAAAACAGCCTGAGCAGGAAATTCTGACCATTGCGCACACAATCTCAGCTTTTGTGTCAACCTATAAGAAACAGTTTACGATTGCTGTATCAACTCTGGTTGCGCTCCTGGTGATTATTGCGGGGTACTGGCTCATGAAGTCACTGGAGGAGCAGAAGGCGGCTCCACTTGTCGCTACGGCGTATGAATATTATAGCCCAGCTGCGGGTGCGACTGTGGATTACGGCAAGGCGCTCTTGCTCTTTCGCGAGGTCCAGAAAAAATATCCAGGAACCATGAGCGGCGCCATAGCCCAGTACTACGTAGGGAACTGCCTCGTTCACCTGGACCGCCCGGAGGAAGCGCTCAAGGAATATCAGACCGTAGTTACAAGATATTCCAGTGACAAATTGCTGCTTGGTCTTGTGTACCAGCGCATGGGCTATGTGTACTACTCTCTCGGTAAACAGGCTGACGCCGTGAAATCGTTCGAACAGTCCGAGTCACTCATGGGTCCGGGGACAGCTACCGTGGAACTAGCCAAACTCTATGAGGCATCCGGGAACGTCCCAGAGGCGCAAAAAAAATACAAGACAATTGCTGAAAAGCTCGCCGGTACCACCTGGGGAATGGAAGCCATAAACAAAGTTCAGAAGATCGAACCCGTTCCAAATATTCCTTCCGAGAAAAATGGAAAATAACAACCAATTAGAGAATGCTCACGATGCATTTCTTCATGCTTCATGAAGAATTCAGATTGTATCACCCTTGTCCTGGTTACCACAACAGGAACCTCGCAGAGCGGATGAAACGGCAATTCAGGTCTAAGAACGCTCCCATCCTGACTACAATAAAAAAGGCCGGAGGAATATCCTCCGGCCTTCGATTGCAGACTTATTATCCTTATATTTGATCCACATCCACGACGAGCTTTATCTTCTGCCCCGCGCGTACAGATTTACCGACACCCTTGTTCCACTCCCTGATGTCGGCAACACTCACATTGTGCTCCTTTGCAATCTTCACGAGAGTCTCGCCACGCTTGACCCGGTAGAGGATCTGTTGCTGTTTGCCGGCCTGTCCGGGAGTGATGAAGTCCACGTCCTGCGCTTTGCTGTTGATATCAACGGGGATTAGCAGGTATTTGCCAGGCGTAATGCGGTTCTTTTTGAGACCATTGATGTCACGGATGGCATCAGGGGTAGTGTTATACTGTTTTGCGAGACCCGCAAGCGTTTCGCCACGGGTTACTTCGTGACGCTCCCATTTTATTTTCTGCTCAGGAGGGATTGCGGCAAAGTTCGTAAGGAAGGCTTCCTTTCGCCCTGGCGGTATCCGCAGGACATAGTTCGCGTATCCTGGCGGCGTGACCCATCGTCTGATCTCCGGGTTCAGTTCTTTGATCTCTTCGTACAAACAACCCGCGCAGCGTGCGATGAGACGGAGGTCCGTGCTCTCGGTGATCACCACCTCATCGTACTTGAACGGCGCGACATTCGTCACGCTGAAACCGTATGCCTCAGGGTTCTTGGCAATGATGGTCGCGGCCATGTATTTAGGCACATAGTTCTTTGTCTCTTTCCGGATATACCGCGATGCCTTGAGGTCCCAGAAGTCCTCGGAGCGCGTTCTCAGTACGGCGCGCTGTACCTTGCCTGCGCCAGCATTATAAGAGGCCATGGCCAGGGACCAGGAACCGAAGAGGTTGTGGAGGTCCTTCAGGTGCTCTGCAGCTGCCTCCGTTGATTTAATGGGATCCTTGCGTTCATCAATCCACCAATCTATCTTGAGGCCGTACAACTTACCGGTGGCCGGCATGAACTGCCATGGTCCGACAGCCCGCGCCCATGATACGGCGTAGGGATTGAATCCGCTCTCGATCATGGCGACGTAGACAAGATCCTCCGGCAGGTTCTTCTTCCGGAAGATTTCTTTCATAACCGGAATATAACGGACCGAGCGGTCAAGCCAGATCTGGAACACGTCTCTGCCGCGTGTCTTGAAGTATTCCATGTGGTTTTCCACGCTGTCGTTCAGAATCATGGGGATCTGATAGGTTTTTTCTTCTCCCGTGTCATCGATGACTTCATCCAGCTGGGCCAGGTCTTCGGATGGCGGTTTTAATTGGGAGGGAACGCCACTCTGCTCCTGGGGAGGAGATAACGGGGACTCTGCATAAAGCCTTGAAATAGGCAGTAAAACGAAGCTAAGTGACAGAAAAATAAGGACAAAAATCTGAATCATCTTTCCTCCTACTTAGTTATTAAATTACCTGATTTTTGTCGCTTTGTCAAGAAAATAAAGGTGACATGTATAATAGTATTTTCATAATACTTTTTTCGGTTTTTTCTCAAAAATCTTTAGTTCGAGGGGGGCCGAAACAGCTCATTCTCTGTGCCTGCCCTTGTATTTCGGGTTATTGTTCTGTATTATTGCGGATATGATAAATGCAAGCGTGGAAGAAATTTATTCCTCCATTCAGGGAGAAGGCCCATGGGTAGGGCAACGGCATATCTTTGTCCGGTTCAAGGGATGCGATATCCGTTGCCGCTACTGCGATACTCCGCAGGCAGGATACTGCGTAGACAATGAAGGGGCGCATGGATACTGCCGCGTACAAAGATCAATGGTTTCTAACGAGTACGAGAGGGTTGTCAATCCTCTTTCCGCGCTCCAGCTGACGGAATTTTGTACGCGATTGACCGTACGGGGGCCATCGCGTCCTACACTCAGTCTAACAGGCGGCGAGCCTCTTCTGCAGTGTCCGTTTCTAGTAGAATGGCTTCCAAGCGTGCGGAAGGATTACAGGATATATCTCGAAACCAGCGGCACCCATTTCCGTGCAATGGAGGCTATCCGGAGTCTGGTAGATGTGGTCAGCATGGATTTCAAGCTTCCATC
>DATJZV010000055.1:0-6310 GCA_035498715.1 Nitrospirota bacterium | reverse complement strand
TCCTCTTCGAACCTTTTTACGGCTATCATCTAAGCACCCTCATTGCAACCGAGGCCGTACCTGTTTTCGTGAAGACGGAGCCCCCCGAATGGCGTTTCAGCACCGATGCCCTGGAAAAAGCGATCACGCCGAAAACGAGGGCGATCATCGTGAATACTCCGGCCAACCCCTCAGGCAAAGTTCTCACCGGAGAGGAGATCGAAACAATCTCGGCCTTCTCCGCCCGCCACAATCTTTTCGTGTTCACCGACGAGATCTACGAGCACTTTCTCTACGACGGGCGCCGGCACATCGTACCGGCCACCCTGCCCGGCATGAGGGAGCGAACGATCACCATCTCGGGTCTATCGAAGACGTTCAGTGTCACGGGCTGGCGGATCGGTTACTGCCTTTGCGACCGCAGATGGTCACAGACGATAGGCTACTTCAACGATCTCGTTTATGTTTGCGCCCCGGCGCCCCTGCAGGCCGGCGTTGCCCGGGGTATTGTCGCGCTGGGTCAGGACTATTATCGCGGTCTTTCCGTGGATTACCAGAAAAAGAGGGACAGGCTCTGCCAGGCCCTGTCCCGGGCGGGACTTCATCCGTTTATCCCGGAGGGGGCTTATTACGTATTGGCCGATCTGACTCGGCTCCCCGGTTCGAACAGCAAAGAGAGGGCGATGACTCTCCTGCATCGGACCGGTGTAGCTGCTGTCCCCGGGGAGGCCTTTTACAATGGGCCCGGCGGTGAGAACCTCGCCCGGTTCTGCTTTGCCAAAAAGGATGTTGAGCTGGAGGAAGCCTGCAGAAGGATCGAACGCATATCGTTTTAGGTCCATAGGTCTGCCGATGTCAAGAAAAGGTCAGAATGTGACGGAAAACCCTGGAATAAATGGAACCTCGGGGCACGTGAAGCAGAGTGCCCTCTCTACTGCCGCTGAGTGGAAAAGCCGATGAGACACATGTTCCGCAACAGAAATTTCTATTACATGGTCTTCTTCGACGCGCTTCTCGTGGCGGCCGCCTACATCCTGGCATACTGGCTCCGCTTTGACGGGGACGTTTCCCCGGAGGAATGGATCAACATCGAGAGAACACTCCCCATCATCATCCCCACGAAAATCGTTCTCTTTTTTTCTTTCAATCTCTACCGGGGCATGTGGCGTTACACGAGCCTGATCGACATGATCAATGTCTTCAAGGCCTGCACCATATCTTCAGCCGTCATCATCCTGGTCATCCTTTACACCTTCCACATCATCGGTTTTCCGCGTTCCGTTTTTGCGATCGACTGGGTGATGACCATCCTCCTGATCGGCGGCGTCCGGTTCGGGATAAGAATGGCCCTGACCAACCATATCTCGACGCTGTTCTCGTTTCGGAGCATCCCGGGAAGCAACTCGGCAAAAAAGCTCCTGATCATCGGTGCCGGGGATGCAGGCGAAAAGGTGCTCCGTGAGATTCGCGACAATCCCATGGTGCAGTTTGATCCCTTCGGGTTCCTCGACGACGCCAAGGGCAAACAAGGTCAGATGATCCACGGCATTCGCGTTATCGGAACCATCGAGGATCTGGAGAAGCTGCCTGACGAATACGACGAGATCCTCATCGCCATCCCGTCAGCCCGGGGTGACGAGATGCGCAGGATCGTCAACCTCTGCGAGCGAACGGGGAAGAAGTTCCGGACGCTTCCCAGCATCGGGGAGCTGATCGGTGGCACGGTCTCCGTCAACACGATCCGGGAGGTCACCCTCGAGGATCTCATCGGCCGTGAGGAGGTGAACCTGGACCAGGAGGGGATTTCGCAGCTCATCAGAGGCAAGCGGATCCTGGTCACCGGCGCCGGCGGCTCGATCGGGTCCGAACTGGTCCGCCAGATCAGCCGGTTTCATCCCGAGGCTATCGCCCTGCTTGATTTCAGCGAGTTCAACCTCTATCAGGTCGAGATGGCCTGCCGCCGGCGGAGAGTTCAAGCGGCCATCCAGACGTATCTCGCAGATATCCGGGATCGGGAACTGACGAACCGGATTTTCTCGAGCTTCAATCCTCACGCCGTGTTTCACGCCGCGGCTTACAAGCACGTACCGATGCAGGAGTTCCACCCTCGCGAGGCCTTCCTCACAAACGTCCTGGGCACGAGAAACGTGGCCGAGGCGGCGCTGAACAGCGAGGTCGAGCGATTCGTCCTGGTGTCGACGGACAAGGCCGTTCGCCCGACCAACGTGATGGGAGCGACAAAACGCGTGGCGGAACTGATTATCCAGAGCATCAACGGATCGCACCGGACGCGTTTTATGGCTGTCCGGTTCGGCAACGTCATTGGCAGCTCCGGGTCGGTAATCCCCCTGTTCCAGGAGCAGATCGCCCGGGGGGGGCCCGTCACGGTCACCCATCCCGAAGTCACCCGTTATTTCATGTCGATCCCCGAGGCAGCGCAACTGATCCTGCAGGCAGGCGCCATGGGCGAGGGAGGGGAAATTTTCATCCTCGACATGGGGAAACCGATCAATATCGGCGAGATGGCTCGCGACCTCATCCGGCTTCACGGACTCGAACCCGACAGGGACATTGCCATCGAATACATCGGGCTGCGCCCGGGAGAGAAGCTTTACGAAGAGCTGATCACCGGAAGCGAGGGAATCGTCCCGACGACTCACCGGAAGATTCTCGTCCTGAGAGGGGTTGCATTGGATCCAACACGCCTCTCGCAGGGGATTGCCGCCATGGAGAAGATCACCGCGAACGGAAGCAACGAAACCATCCGGGAAAAACTGCAAGAGATCGTACCCGAGTACACGCCGGAGGCGCAACACTCCTGCGGACTGGCATCTTCCGGTTTACGTGCCTCCAATTAGCGGTCTGTGGGTCAATGAGAGACTGTGATGGAATTGCGAACCCTGGTCGGTAGAGCCCAAGAGCAGGCGCGGGTAGGAGATCTCCCGGCTTTTTTCTTCCATGCGGTGACGCTCACGCTCGGGATCTATATCTTCATCATCTCCTTTCCATACAGGACGGCTCTCCAGGAGATATGCTTTTATTCTTCACTTGCGTTTCTGGCACTCCTTTATGGTTTCAAAAAGCAATCGATCTCCTTCAACACGCCATTGACGGGACCTTTTCTCTTTTTTGCCGTATGGGTTTTCGGAAGCCTTTTTTTCTCGATCAATAAACAGAACAGCTTTCATGATTTTTTTGCCTATCTGATCAAGGACATGGCTTTATTTTTTCTCGTCTATAATATTTTCGGCTCGAAGAAAAAATTTGTTCTCCTGACATGGCTCATCATTGTTTCGGCCGGAATCTTTTCATTCGGGGGGATGATCTATTTCTACTGGATTCTCAAGAAACCTCTTGGTGAACGGCTGGGTCTGCCTGAAGTGGGACTCGGCGTCAATTATATCGGCTACGTGACGGTGCTGGCCCTGGCGTTTTCCGCTACCCACGTTCTCCATTTCCGAACGAGCCTCGGGACTCGCATCTCTTTCTTCAGCGTCGCCGGCGCAACCCTCGCCACGCTGTTCACGGTGACCAAGGGAACCATTCTCGGCTGCATGCCATTGCTGGTCATTTTGTTTGCCAAGAAGAGGGTCCTTGTCCTGGTGGCGGTGATCGTTGCTCTGCTCATCCTTGCCATGCCCGTGAAGCGGATGTTCACCGCAGATACAGTTACTGCTATGATCAGCGAAAAAAATGATCGACCGATGATCTGGTATAATTATATCCAAATGATCAAGGACTATCCCGTCACAGGCATTGGGTTCGGGATGCAGACATACACGCCGGAACTTTTGAATTCCTACGCCAAAAAACATTACGAGATGATACAGTTTTACGCGCCTCACAACACCTTCGTGGATGTGGCTGTGAGATGCGGAGTCCCCGGCCTCGTGTTGTTTCTATACATTCTCTTTGCTTTCTTCCGAACCGGCCTCGGGCTCATTCGCAACAGCGAGGACCTTTTCATCAGGAAATGGGCCCTTTGTCTCATGGCGGTTTTCGCTTCCTACCTCATCCAGGGTTTATTCTCGGACTTGCTTCTCGGCATACAGATAAAGTACTTCTTTATCCTGCTGGCCATGATGGCCATTCTCTGGAAACTGCATGCAGAACCTCAAGCAACGTTGAATGACGTTGGCCCATAGTCTGTTTTCCAGATTGCCACCGTTTGCGAATCAAGGGCCTTGTTTATGAAAAAGTGGAAACTGTTTGTGACAACCTTCAAGAAGCTCTATGACGAACACTATGCGTGCGATTCGTCGTTCGACATGAAGAACTTCACTTTCGTCAAGGTCAACGACGACTATCCGCTCGAATTGGACGGGAATCGATTGAAATACGATATTCAGTTCGAGCGCGACTTTCGGATTTTTGATGCGGGACTTCAGAGAAAGGGCTACCACGAAAACAGCGTTCTTTACCATATATACAAGAACGACGTGCACAAGGAGTATGACTACATCGGGTTCATTGAGTACGACCACGTCCTCGGCGATCAATTCACGGCAGATATCCAACGGACGATCGATGAGGCCGACCGCGATCTTCTCTTCGTCTTCAACAAGTTCACCTTCCGACAGCTCTGGGAACAAGGCGTCCTGATGAACCCGCGCAGACCGCTGAAGGAGACCGGCGACCCGCACTCCCCCTGGAACTGCATCAATGTGATCCTGGACGATTACAACCGGTTCTTCGGCACGACGCATCGGATGGAAGACCTGGTCCTGAGAGATTGCTTTCCCATCTGCCACTGCTTCATGATTCCGTCCCGGAGATTCGACAAAATGATGGGTTTTCATTCGTCGGTCATGGAGTCCGGCAAGGTGGAGCGATATCACCAGCACAACTGGCGGGCTCGGGCCGGCCTCATGGAGAGATACCTTGCCGTGGCGCTGGCCCTTGAAGACGCGGAAATCGTAGACCGCTTCCAGCTGGAACACCGATCCTACCCGATCAAGGTATTCAAACCGGGTTGGGCCAAGTTAAGTCTCTATCAACGACTTTCACTCTACATCCAAAAGCACATCTAGACTGCACCCGCCATCAGCAGAAGGCTCCGTGCACGCCGCCCAGTTTCGTTTGACAGGCTGCAGGGCCGCGTCACCATTGAAAGCGGCGGCGGAAGACACCCCGTTCGTCAAGGCTCTTGAAAAAGAAACACCGGAACGGAGTCCTCAGCTGTCTCTCACCCCGTCGTAGATCTCCTCCTTATTCCGATCCCCCTTGATCGCCCGCCGTATCACCCTCTCCGGCGCTCCGAAGATTTTTTTCCAGAGCGACCGGACGGGCCGGTCGGCTACAGGGTCCCTGGGCATGAAAGGCTCGCCGGGCGTCGAGATCCTGGAGGCAAAATGCGCCCGGTCCTTTTCCAACAGGGCCCGCCGGTGCACCCAGACTTTCTGTCCGGGCGTCTGCCGTGGTGACTCCCAGCCGCAATAAGCAACGCCGTCAGACATGATCACCTGCTTGAGGTGCTTGTGAAAAAGAAGGGATATGATCATCTGGTCGTGGCGGTGGGTTTTTTCCACGGATGCGATATATTCCTCTACCTGGGCGATGGACAGGGCCTCTTTCAGGATGTCATGGATCAGCCCCTCTTTTTTGAACCCGATGATCGTACCCGCCATGGTCAACTTCCCGTTTCGGAACGAGGGCTCGACACCACATCCACGGCATGCATTGAGCGAGGCATTTTCCGTGAGCAGGTGGTACGTCGGAACAACAAAATACCCGAGACGATCGATCGCATCGAAGACCTCTCCAAGCGGCTGGAGGACCACCAGTCCGGCATCCATCCATAAAATGTCCCGTGCGGGGGCGTCGTTCCAACACCAGGTCTTCCAGGTAAAATGCTTGCGCCAGTGAGAACAGAAAGGCGGCACGGAAACGACGTCCACCCTGTTCCGCTTCAGTTCGCCAAGGGTGGTTTCATCCAATCCGATGTCGTAGACCCGGACAGGAGGGTGATCAGGCCAATTGAGATTCAAGGACCCCAGGAGAGCCAGCAGGGACGGGCCAAAGGCCGCCGAGGCTGCAGTGATGATCATGCGTTTCGGTTTTTCGATGACGTGTTGGGTATTCATAGGTTCCTTCGTGACTGCAGCCGTACCGTCCGGGAGATCGTTGAGTCGTCTCGGTGAGGGCTCCCAACCGGTCACGGCACTGCGGGTATTTTAATCTTCTTCTCATCCTAAAGGCGAGGCGCTTCGATCCAGCCCTCGCCTTCTCACCGTTTTCGCTCCCACTCCCAGGCAGTCCGGACAATGTATTCCAGGTCATGGTATCTTGGTTTCCATCCCGTCGCCAGTACCAGCCTGGAACTGTCGGCCAC
>DATJZV010000054.1:0-10242 GCA_035498715.1 Nitrospirota bacterium | reverse complement strand
GACGGCAAATAACGCGGCCGCGATGAAGGGTAGCATCGGTGAGACGGGAGACGATGACGGATTGGCAGTCTGGAAGAGCTGGGAAGAGATGAGAAACACCAGGAGGGTAACTCCAGCATGAAGCAGAATATTCACCAAATGGAAGCCCCAGGGCGCAAGGCCGAAGAGGGCGTAGCTCAGCATGTAGCTGATATGCATGAGGGGCCGGTAGTAGTTGGTGCTGACTCCCTGAAACGCCCAGACATTGGTGGAAAATATCTCCGGGATGAACCGCACCTCCCTGATCCAGGGGTTCTGCTCCACTTGGGGGATGTCATCATAGACAAACCCGTTGCGAAGGGTGTTGCCATAGACCGCGCAAGACATTGCAATGATGATCAAAATCAAGAGTAACCGGGATTTCTTCAGGGTAGCCCCCTGTGATGCCCTTTCTCCTGGATGAGACATCGTATGTGGTTTTGCTGCTTTGGTCATGAACGGTCTGATTTCCTCGCTTGCCGCCCTGCACCAGCATGCGTCAGGCCTCTGCAATCTGTCCTTCATCTCATAACAGGCTGAAGAGATACGATGAATTAAAGTTCAAGTTCGTCTATAATTTGCAATGATCATACCATTGCAGCAAGAAAAAGCAGGCCCGAGAGAACCGACGGGTTTTATGAAATTTGACTGATGCTATTTCACAGTAGAAAATCGTTATGTAAAGCGTCAGTATAAAACGACACATTCCTAATGGTTTTGTCATTACCGGCCGCGTGTTCTTTAATCTCGTTGAAAATACGATATGAAATAAAAAAGCATATCTAAGTTTTTCCCTTAACCCGCCTTCGCCATTAAATCAGACGTTTTCTTCCTCTCATAAGCAAACACGTAATGAAGGATCGGAACGTTTTAATGCATAGTATTATACTTATTGCAACTAGGAATCAAGAGGTTCCATTGTGAGCTCATCTTTTTTACTAAAACATATGATTAAATCACCATCATAATTTGGTGAATTCCCCATTTCATTGAAAAATATTTATGGTACTTAAGTATTTACAATTATTATGGACCCTTTAACTAATTGTAAAACATTATAAAATAAATAAGTTATTTCAGGTCGGCAATTGCATAAGTGGTACAGTATTTGCTGCATACTTTGTGGGGTTAATTTGTTCATAAATTTTCCGGAGATCCCGAAATCAGCCTATGAATCAAGTTATGAAAAAAATCCTTGTCGCTGATGATGAGAATCTGATCCTGTACTCGCTTTCGTCACTGCTCCAAGGCAATCAGATAGAAGTAAAGACCGTTAAGAACGGTATTGAGGCGCTCAGAGAGATCGGTAAGCATTTCTATGACCTCTGTTTTCTCGATATCAATCTTCCCGATCTCAACGGGATGGAGGTCATGAAAACTATCAAGGAAGTTTCTCCGGCCACCAAGATCATCATTATGACAGGGGGCGATCCTGACGATACGATGATGCGATTCATTCAGGAGAATGCGTCCCTATTTATTTCCAAGCCGTTCGATCTGGACATGGTCAAGGGCTCGGTAGAGAAGATCCTTCAGGGGAGAAACACTCTGTACAGAAACGACATGCATGCTTACCGAGATTATGAATCGTTCGTTAAGTGGCTGACGAATGACAAACGGCGGTCCGAGAGAAAATTCACTGCAAAAGCCATAGCCTTTTCGACCGACACTTTGCGCATCATGAACGACAGAGGTCTGGAAAGGGTGAGACTCAGCGCTGAGGTCCTCGATATCAGCGATACCGGAATGGGCATGCTGACAACGTCTGCTCTCGCTCCCGGGCACGTGATCACATTCAGTAATATCAAGGAGCAGGCCGCCGGGATCGTACGTTGGAGCATGATCGCCGATCGGAGTGATTTGTACCGGGTGGGCATCCAGTTCATCCCGCCTCACGAAGCAGCGTCACGCGTCAGCGGTCCGGGGGAAATACCCGAGCCGTCCTGATCTTCACTCCAATCCAAGTTTCTTCACCTGATAGCGCAGCGTGTCGTAGCTGATGCCAAGGAGTTTCGCCGCCCGTGCCTTATTGTGGTTTTCCCGATCAAGCGCCTGTTTGATCAGGTTCTTTTCCACCTCATCGAGCGATATCCCTGCATCGGGAAGGACAAATCCACTGCTCGTCTGCTGCGGTGCGGCAACGGACCGCCCCGTAAGCCAGTCCGGAAGATGCTGCGGAAGAATAAGTTCCGCGCTTTCGAGCACGACAAGCCGTTCCACGAGGTTCCTCAGTTCACGAATATTCCCCGGCCAGGCATAGGACATCATGAGCCCCTCGGCCTCGGGAGAAAAGTTTTTAACGGTCTTTTTGTTATATCGCGTGGCCAAGGACGTAAGGAAATGCCTGGCAAGGAGCGGAATATCCTCTTTCCTCTCCCGGAGCGGCGGCACATGGAGATAAAAGGTGCTGAGCCTGAAGAACAGGTCCATCCTGAATGCGCCGCTCTCGACCGCCGCGGCGAGATTCCTGTTCGTCGTGGTTATCACGGTCACATCCACAGGAATATCATCTTTCCCGCCGATATGACGCACCGTCCGTTCCTCCAGAATCCGCAATAGCTTGGTTTGTAGATTCGGATTCATCTCTCCAATCTCGTCAAGAAGGATAGTGCCGCCACTGGCAAGCTCAAAGACTCCCTTCTTATCAGCCCTCGCATCTGTGAACGATCCCTTCTCGAAGCCGAAGAGCTCGCTCTCGAGCAGTTGTTCGGGCAGAGCGGCGCAATTGACCCCCAGGAAAGGCACCCGCCTCGATACGTTATCACCGGATACGAGGCGGTGGAAGTATCGTGCGACTATTTCCTTCCCGGTCCCGCTCTCTCCGGTAATGAGTATGCTGGAAACCCGGGCGTTCGCCATTTTTGCAATTTCCGACTTCACCGTTTTAATGGCGGCCGATTCGCCGATGAGCTCGCGGTCAAAGATTTCCGAATTCACCTTCCTGAGATAGTCGACTTCCTGGTGCAACCTCGCCCGCTCAACGAAGTTCCTGATGACGATCTTCACCTCATCGATGTTGAATGGTTTCGTAAGATAGTCCACAGCGCCCAGCTTCATTGCTTTCACCGCGGTCTCCGCCGTGTCATCCGCCGTCAGCATGACGACCTGGGTAATGACGCCGCTCTTCATGATATCTTCGAGAATCTCTATCCCGCTGCGTTCGGGAAGCCGGATATCAAGCAGGATGACTGCCGGCGCCCAGGATTTTACCTCGCTCACCACATCCCGTGCGCTTGTGACTGCACGGATATCATACCCTTCACTCTTCAGCGCCCTTGAAAGCATGGAAATAATCAGCTCATCATCATCGATGAGAAATATCCTCGCGGGAGCCCTCATATGGTTTGCACCTCTTCCCCGTCCCGGACAGGCAGCGTGATCATGAACGCCACCCCCTTCGCGTGATTGTTCTTGACGCTGATACTTCCGCCGTGCTGCTCGATGAGACGTTTCGTAATAGCGAGCCCCAGGCCCGTCCCATGCGGTTTCGTGGTAAAGAAAGGCTGAAAGATCTTATCAACTACCGCTTCGTCGATCCCGGCTCCCGTGTCGACAATCTGGATGTGCAGAGACACTCCCGATTCGGGGTGCGATGTCTCAACGGTTATCATGCCACCGTCCGGCATTGCGTCAGCGGCATTCAGGAGCAGGTTCAAGAAAACCTGTTGGAGCTGCTGGGGATCCGCCATGGTTTTCGGAAGATTTCTACCATAATCCTTGATGACGGTTATCGACTTGGAGTCCTTTGCAGCAAACTGGGGATGCCGCAGGGCGAGGCCGATCGTGATATCGAGCACGCTGTTCACATCAACAGGCATAAAATCAGGCTTCGGCGGCCTGGCGAAGTTCAGAAGGCCCTTAAGAAGGACCTCGATCCTCTTGATCTGCTCCACCCCTTTCAGGAGGACATCCCGGTTTTCCTCAGCAAGGGTCGTGTCCTTGGAAAGCACTTCCATCGACGCCTTGATGCCAGCGAGGGGGTTCTTGATTTCATGTGCCAGCCCCCCCGCCATCTCCCCGAGCACCACGAGCTGTTCCGCCCACTGCATCTTGAGGCTATCATCTCTCAGCGCTTTCGCCATCTCGTTGAACGACGCGGCTACCTCCCCAAACTCATCCTGCAGGCCATCGATCCGGTAGCTCAGATCGCCTTTTTTCAATTGTCTCGTCGCTGCCAGTAGCTTATGCACAGGCCGGGTGAATCCCTGAATGAAAAGAAGGGACAGACCGATGGCTGCGATGGGCGCCAACGCGACAAGGAGATACAGCATGATCTTGGTACGGGTAATCTCCTGGAATGCAGCATGCGTCTTTTGTTCGAGCTTCAAATTCGCCATTGTTATGATGTCGTCAACCTCATCGGTGAGCTCCGTGCCGACCTGAAAGGCATGGTCCTCTTCCGTCCGCAGCCTCTTTGCATTCGCCCGCAAGGTAAGCGCCCTGCTGAGATCGATTTTATAATCTTCGATCTTGTCTCTCACATTTTTGAGCCTGTTCGCCACCTGCTCCGTATGGTGGCAATTGAAGCATGTGTTGATGGCATTGCTCATCGACGTCACATCGGCGACGATCGTGTTGACACTCCGTGCATAGGGGCTGTCCTTCAGATACAAGTCGGACTGCGCCCGCTTGATCTGTATCAGAAGGTGCTCTCTCAGGATTTCGACTTGATGGAGCTTGATCAGATTATCCATTTTCGTTGTGGCATGCTCAATGGTCGTAATGGTATAAACCGAGCTCAGAAGAAATATGAGGGCGAAGATGCTCAATCCTATGATAATCTTTTTCTTCATTATTCATTTCTATAATCGTAGGTGGCAAGGTCCAGGCCGATCTCCCGTGCATAGCTGTAGACGGGCTGATAGTCAGCATCAGATGTTGCAATGAACTTCCGTGCGCCGAAGGCTTTCAACACTGCGCGTCCTTCGGGGTCATTATGCATATCCAGGAGGACCTTCGTAAGATTCTTTTTCACGTCTTCATCGAGGTCTTTCCGTATGGCGAGTCCGTTCTCCGGCACGTTCGGTGAGCGTTCAAGGACTACCAGTTCATTCTTTATCCTGGCGTCGGAGTCCGCAAGCCGCTCGTACACGGTATTTTTCGCGACACCTATGTCGGCCTTTCTGTTCAGGACATCGGAGATCGCGTCTTCGTGGGTACCGGTATAATAGCTTTCTTTGAGGTACGTCCTGTAATTCACTTTGTACTGCTTGAAATAGGCAAGAGGGAGGAGATAGCCGGCTGTTGTCGCCTTATCCACAAAGGCAAACCTCTTTCCTGCCATATCCCGGATAGATCTGATTCCACTGTCTTTCCTCACAAAGATGAGGCCGTGGTACGTTGATTTACCGTCCTTACCTTCGGGCCGGGCAATTACCTGGACACCCAGCTTTGCGTGGGCAATCACATACGTGAAGCTTCCAAAGAATGCTCCATCCAGTTTTTCCGAAGTAAAATCATCAATTATGTTGCCGTAACGGGGAAGGATTTTCAAAGTAATCTGAGTCCCTGCCTTCCGTGAGATGTACCGGGCAAGCGGCTCAAAACGATCGATCTGCCGGAACAGATTCTGTTCAGGGATGAGCCCGATCAGCAATTGTTGCCCCTTCGACGCCTTTTGAGGAGGTGCCGGTTTACTTGTCCTTTCGCATCCCAATCCTAATGCGAGAGTCAAGCATATAAAAATCGCTATGGTTCTTGAATCCATTTTTATTTTATGTGTATGACACAAGGGGTATCACTCATGGGGAAAGATTTACTACTTAATTACTACCAATAATAGCGCCTTTAATATGTTAGTGTCAATAAAAAGGTGGGGAAAACACCAAAATGGATCTTTATGAAATATTATGCTGTTTAATATTATTTCGAAAACCAACTAGTTGCTTTCATTCGCCAATAATCAATTTATTGCTCTACTTTTTTAACTCTGCTGTCATTTAATTTCAATTTTACTTTCTGCAGCATTATTCTCCAGAACCCCAACCTCAGCTTATATTCAAACCTATCCAACACGGCATCTTTAGATCGATGAACTGCAGGGAGGACCCAGCCTTTTTTCTCCTTTTGTCTGAAGGTGATATATTTTATTTCTCCCCGCACGTCGGGCAGTCCGGATCTCTCCGGATCTTGAACTTCTTGAAGTCTGTCGTGTCGCCCTCCCACACGAGAAGCTGTCCCCTGATGTTCGTGCCCGTACCGGACAGGTACTTCAGCGTCTCAAGAGCTTGTAGAGACCCGATTACCGCCGGTGTGGCACCGAGCACGGGAACGACCTCCTTCGGAGGCGCTTCGGGGAAGATGCAGCGGAGGCATGGCGTCTCAGGGGACTGGATGAATGAGAGCCGACCGTCCATGCCCCAGATGCTGCCGTACACGAGGGGGATCTTTTTCCTGATGGCCGACTCATTCAGGAGGTACCGCGTCGGGAAGTTGTCCATGCAGTCAAGAATAATGTCCGCATTTCTTACAAGATCGTCCACGTTCTCCGCCACGATCTTGTCCGTGAAATGCCGTCACCGTGACATCGGAGTTCAGCCTCTCGAGCGTCATTTTGCCGGACACGGCCTTGTTGGTGCCGATCCTCGTATGGTCATGGAGTATTTGACGGTTGAGGTTTGACCAGTCCGGGGAATCAAAATCACAGATTTTGATGTTTCCCACGCCGGCAACTGCGGGATAGATGGAAACAGGCGATCCTAGTCCCCCGGCACCCGCGATGAATACCGTGGAACGCTTGATTTTTCGCTGGATCTCTTCACCCCATCCGTCCATCATCATCTGTCGCGCATATCGTTTCTGTTCGTTCTCGGAAAGTCCCATTGTATCAATTCCTACCAGCACGGCACTCACTCTTTTGATAGACTAAGTACCCATTATAAATCGCTTTGTTCCATTTTATCAACATTTATTATGGAATAAATAATGTTCTGCGGGGGTTCTATTACGGCTTCACAAGAGAAGCTATGATGTCGAGACACCCGAGTTCGCAGACCATGACGCTGCTCAAAAAAAAATAGAATACTCGGTCGTTCTATGGTAACATATGACACTTCGCGATCTGTACATTCATATGCTTTCCCGATGTTCAATATCCGAGGATATACAGCATCCGGGCGCAATTCTCATTTCATGAAATGATGAGTCGAATATACGCCATGCAAGAATTCGATCTCCATGCATCAACAGCCACCTTGCCTGAGCCCGTGAAGAACCGCTGGTCGATTTTCGCCTGGGCTTTGTTATACCTTCTCATCGCAGGTGCTCTTCAGTTCAACATCCCGTACCCGTGGGACGACGACACCGCCTACCATGCGGTTGTCGGGAAACTTATCCGGGAGCATGGAATTCTCCATGCTTTCCCATGGACACCGTTCAGTTGGCTCGCCGAACACTATGCGGATAAGGAACTCCTCTTTCATCTGATCTTCGTTCCTTTTGCCAGCCTTAACTGGGTCACTGCCGCACAAATCGTTGGTACCCTTACCGGCGCGGCCCTGCTGTTGACACTATATCTCATATTGCGTACGGAGAATGTCCGCTTTTCCGGGCTATGGGCTCTTGTGCCTTTAGCATGCTCCGTGCTCTTTCTCTTTCGCTTTGTGCTTGTCCGGCCCCATCATTTGTCCATTATCCTGGCGCTCGTTGTTTTATGGGCAGCGGTGCGCGGGAGACTTGTGATTCTGGCTGCAGCTTCGGCTATTTACCCGTGGGCCTATGTGGCCTTCTGGCAAATCCCTCTTTTGCTCCTCATTGCTTCCGAGACAGCTCGTTTCCTATCCGGCGAGCGTGTGCGGTGGAAACCTGCAGCGGCAGTCATCGGCGGCATAGCCCTGGGCGTGGCGCTCCACCCCAATGCCGTGAACCTGCTGGGTGTTAACTGGATGCATATGGTCGACGTACTCTTCAAGCAAGGCTGGGGAGAGCGGGTGGGCTTCGAACTTGGAGGAGAGTTTGAACCCTATCCGCTGCCAGCATGGGTACAGGGACTCCTCTTCAGCGTCCTCATGACCATGACGGCGGTTATATACGCCTGGCGCAACCGGCGACATGACCTCATGACGCTCGCCTTCGGGCTTGCCGCCCTCGGTTTCTGCACCCTCACCATTAAGTCGGCGCGTTTCGCTGAATATTTTGTGCCATTTTCTGCCTCTGCCATGGCGCTCACATCCCGGTCGATCAAATGGCGTTATCTGCCACACACAATCATTGGCATCTCGATAGCCTGGATGGCGCTGGTTCAGCCCCATATCCTGTCGGATCTGTCGAAGAGGCCAAATGACATGCCTCCGCGCATCGAAACCTTCCTGCGGCAGCAAATCCCGGTTGGCGCGCAGGTGTTCACTACGGACTGGGATCATACCGGCTGGCTGATGCTGGCGCTCCCCGATCGGCGCTTCATTGTGGGGCTTGATCCTACGTTCTTCTACCTGAAGGACCCCGAACTGTACCGGCTCTGGTATAAGATCTGCCGGGAGGCTCCTTCCGGCTCGGCCGAGACCATCCGGCGCCGTTTCGGGGCACGCTACGTACTGGGCCTCAATATTCCGGGAACGAGCAAATTATTCAGCCAGCTCAGTTCAGAACGTGGCGTCCGTACACTTCTCGTCTCGGATATATGGCTCCTTTTCGACTTGGGCGAGCCTTTAGAGTCCCAGACTCCTCGATCGGATATTCCCGGTCGTTTGAACGAATAGCGACAGAAGCCGGAACAGTCAGCTTTTTAAATGTACTCGGGCCTTTTTCAGCATCAGGTCCGGAACATACGATGACTTAAATATCCTAAGGTTTTCCTGGTCCAGGTCCTGCTCCAGGTTCAGGTATTTATATTTCGGCGGGAGGATCTTCGCGAAATTGTTAAACATGTATTGATAGGCGCCTTTGAACGCTGTCCGCGCCTTCGCGAAGTGCAGGACAAAAGTCTCCTCGTTCAACTCTTCACCGATCACGATGCCTGCTGGCTCGTTGTCGGCGTAATAAATACCTCCACACAGTACAAGCTCTTCGTACCGATTGAGTGCCTCAAGACACGCTGAGTAGTCCGTCTCATCCGCGCTCATCTCCGCCTTCATCAGCCATTCGTTCAAGACAAATCGCGCATCGTCGAGTCGGTCGTTCGTGAGCGGCAGGCCCTTGCCCGCGTATCTTTCGTTGAATTGTTTCAGCAGGTTCCTTTTCTTATGGAGCTTCCTTCCCGCAAAGGTGCTCATCTTCTCCACAGTGTAGAGATAGTCTGCTTCGCCTTCTGCGAAGGTTATCTCAAACTCATCCGGCTTGAATGCCGGCAGCCACTCTTCCGGGATTGGAAAAAGAAAATCGACGTCGCGCATAATTTCCTTGAGGTATGCGATTTTCAGCGTACGCACATCCATCGTGGGCATGAGGAATATGTGCTCGTCGTACGAGCGTCCCTTGATGAAAACCTCCTTGTCGAGGATAACTTCATAATCATGGTTCTTGCGAAAGAGATAGAGATTAGGGAATGTGAATTCTGAGAGAGCAACGGTGATATTACGGAGTCTCTGATAGAGAAGGTCTTTGTGTTTGAGGCTAAGCTTTTCGGTCTGCATGCGGAGGGTCTTATCAATAGGTTTGTAAAAAGCCATCAGGCGGTCATCCTTTCGCGTGTCTTTGAGTAATCCATCATAACGCCATCGAGGAATTTCCTCTTCTTTAGACATCAGGCATAATCAGTGTCCTTCTAAGGGGAGGAATTTCTTTACTGCGGCATGGAGAAGCTTCCAGATCATCGCCGTCGCGTTTTGCAACCGCTCCGCGGCATCGGTCCTCAGTCTGGCCGAAATGCTGGGCGATTCCACCACGTTCGTTGTCCAAATGCATACCCAGTGCTCTTCCGGGTATGAATAAATCGTCACCATGTGATCCCAGTCGGCTAGGAGTCTCCCTGCCGCTTTTGGATAATCTTTCTTATAACAATCGGCGAATGCAATCCTGAGCCGCTCGGATTCCGAACATGTCCCGCATAGGGAAAACGCTTGAAACATCCCCTTGCTTTGAATCTTATCCTCTCATCGAACGAATTGTCAAGACCAAACAACCTCGCGCCGTGAACGACTCTGGATAGTATGATAATCGTCCGCGGGCAAGACGATCAATCAAGGCAGAAATTATAATGGCATGCCTGCAGGAAAATGCGAACGGCGGTTCAGAAATAAATTGACCTTAAAATTTCTGAAGACTTTGCTGTATTTTTCAGCCGCCAGG
>DATJZV010000053.1:0-61816 GCA_035498715.1 Nitrospirota bacterium | reverse complement strand
TGTCTGCTGCTCGAAGTGGCAAAACAGCATCAAACGTCGTACCGGTTATCTCCAAGAGAGGCAAGGTGGATCTCCGATTTGCTCTATATCAGGCGGCACTGGTCGCGTCCAACACCAACCATTATTTCATCATGTATTTTGGCAGAAAGCTCCATGGCCGGCGGCAAGAGCAAGGGATCGGCACCAAGATGCGGGTGAAGCTCGCGGCAAAACTCTTGATCATTGCCTGGACACTGATGAAGAAGAAAGAGATGTTTGACCCGGCCTGTCTCAATATGGGGGATGCGGAGGTATAGGCCAGCCAAAAAGAACTCAAATGCGGGCTTCCTGCGCAATCGTTTTTTGAGCGGAGGTCCGATATAAATCGCTTTCGACGAAGAGAGCCCGGTCAGGAAGGTTGAGGCAAATGACCTCGTCACCTACAGTTCAGGGCCTCTTACTAAACTTGATATTCTGGATAAGGGATGCTCGGCGGCCGCTGCACGCCGGATAATCAATAACTCTCAGAGGTCAAGTTCGCTTCGTGTAAGAGAGACTCGTCGAGCAAAACCAGGAACATCCACGAAGGATGTATAGTGGAGGTTCGTACTCAAAACAAAGTCTACTCAAATTTGAAAGAAATGGACAGCTTACGATTTTATAAAATCGACCCTTGACAGGAGGAGCATAGGATGTAGGTGTGTTTTTATTATGGTGTAAAAAAATCAGGATTACATTCTGAAACTAACACAAATAATGCGTATTACTGTATGAAACATATACTCATCGATCTCGGCATGCGGCACAATAACCAATCAACAGACCATAAGACAATAATCGAAGAATAAATGTAAAAAGGGCCAATTTCCTGAGAAATTGGCCCTTTTTTGGCTCTGGCTCCCCGGGCCGGACTCGAACCAGCGACAGGGTGGTTAACAGCCACCTGCTCTACCGACTGAGCTACCGGGGAATCACTCGATATTAGTTCAGCGATTCTTTATTGCAGGCTGGTATAAATACCATATACAGCCTATTCTGTCAATCAGATATTTTTTATCTTTACCCGAGGACCCCTGCCACTGTGGACCCTGCTTTTCTAACCTCCCTGTCCCCTCTTCAGTTCCATGATCACCAGCTTGGCGATAGCCTTGAGTGTGTCGAACACTCCTGCGCCCTCCATGGCAACTGCCTCAAAATCAGGAACACTCGTGGGGTTCAATGCTTTTTTCATCTCTTCCAGCGGCACGATGTTCGGCAAATCCCGCTTATTGTACTGAATGACGAAAGGGATTTTATCCAGATCATATTCCTGTTCCGCCAGGTTGATGCGGAGATTCTCGATGCTCTCGATGTTCGCCTCCATGCGCTCAATTTGCGAATCAGCAACGAACACGACGCCGTCCACGCCCTTCAGGATGAGCTTGCGGCTCGCATCATAGAATACTTGGCCGGGGACGGTGTAAAGATGGAACCGTGTCTTAAAGCCGCGAATCTCACCCAGGGCGAGGGGAAGGAAATCGAAAAACAGCGTTCTCTCGGTCTCCGTTGCCAGAGATATCATCTTACCTTTACTATCAGGATTGGTCTTTTTGTATATGTACTGCAGGTTTGTCGTCTTCCCGCAGAGCCCTGGTCCATAGAAGACAATTTTGCAGTTGATCTCTCTCGACGAATAATTGATAAAGGACATGGGACGGTATTTCCTCTCCTTAGTGCATTCCGGGAATGATCGAGGTTGGGCTAACCGAAGAGTTTATCAATATCTTCGTCTGTTATCTCTGCAAAGGGAGATTCGACACCTTTGCCCGTAACCTTTTCCGTTTCCACTTTTTGAAGGAGGTTATTGAATATGCTACCGAGCACTTCCGCGCTCTTCTTCACACGGAGTCGGACAAGCCCGAGCGATGACCGCTGATCGAAGATCACGACCAGGATCACCCGCTGGCCAATGATAGAGATATGAATGTTGTCCCGCTGCCCTTCGTGAAATAGTATGGAAAATTCTTTCTCCCCCAGGAGTTTGGCCATGCCGCCTGTCGCGGCTATATTCCCCGCGGTAAGCGATGCGAGCGACGTAGTGTCGAGGTTTTCCGTCTCGCCGGTCGCAGCGATCAGCTGACCGTTCTTGTCTACGAGGAACACGACCTTCGCGTTTGCCTGAGCAAGGAGACGCTGGAGTTCTGCGTCAATTTGCTTAAACTCTTCCTCATACATCACCAAATCGGAACCCAGCATGTGCGCATCTCCTTGTTCAGCGTTAGTGCCGCTCCGCCTGTAAAAATAAGCGGACGCCGCTATTAAACCATACTGACATCTAGATTTCAAGCGTTTTTTTAAACGCCGCTGCTGTAAGAAAAATAGCCGGGTATTAGCTACCCGGCTATGGTTTCTCTGTTCTTATGCGATATTGAAGATCCGTATCAGCTTTTTGACATCTCCTGAAGTTTCTTAAGGCTCTCCCAGTCTTCGTCCACTCGCTTTTGAGAATGCTCGAGCATCCATTCGTTGCCCGGAGCGAACAGATGCTTGAACCTGCCTTGGGGCTTGAGCCATTCTGTGATGGGTTTCTTCTTGTCCTTGGGATCGTAGTTGATGGTCCACTTCCCATTTTCCACTTCATAGAGTGGCCAGAAACAGGTGTCGACGGCAAGTCTCGAGAGCAGGATCGAGTCGTTCGTTTGGCTCCGCCAGCCGCGGTTGCACGGGGAGACAATCCCCATATATGCCGGGCCGTTGGTGGCCAGAGCCTTGCGTACCTTGGTCATGAGGTCCTTCCAGTTATGGGGTGACGCCTGGGCGGCATACGGGATATTATGCGCTGCCATAATGCGCGTGAGGTCTTTACGACGCTGGAGCTTGCCCGGAACCTTGGAGCCTACAGGACAGGTCGTCGTGTCCGCACCAAAGGGCGTGGCGCTCGAGCGCTGGATGCCAGTGTTCATGTACGCGCCGTTGTCATAGCAGATATAGAGGAGCTGGTGCCCACGTTCCATGGCGCCGGAGAGGGCCTGGAAACCGATGTCATAGGTGCCGCCATCGCCTCCGAACGCGATGAACTTTATGTCCTTCTTGATCTTGCCCTTTTTCCGGAGCACCCGGTACATGGTCTCGATCCCCGAAGCCGTAGCCGCAGCATTTTCAAAGGCGCTGTGCATCCAGGGCACCCGCCAGGCCGTGTAAGGGAACAGACACGTCGACACTTCCAGGCAGCCCGTGGCGTTCGACAGGATGACCGGCTCGTCGATAGCCAGAAGCACCTGGCGCACGATCGTTGGCGCACCGCAGCCGGAACACATACGGTGCCCGCCTGTAAGCAGATCCTGCTTGTGCGAGAGTGATTTCAGGGTCAGGGGTTTTTCCTCTGTCTTGCTCATGGTACTCTCCTTTGGAGAAAAATCCTAAACGCTAATATCAAAATCCGAAACCAGCACCAAATCTTCGTATTATTAAATTGGTGATTCGATATTATTCCGAATTTAGGATTTCGTATTTAATTTCTAACAGTAATGTACTCTTTTACCATCTTTACCTTGCCGGTCTTCGCGACCTCGATCGTCTCGTCTATCACCTGATCCACATCGAGCGGCATCAGGTCCCTGCCGCCGAGACCGTAAATCTTATTGAACAGCACCGGTCCCTGACGATAAGGATATACGGCTGATGCGATCTCCATGAAGAGCGGACCATAGCCGCCGTAGGAGTCCGCGCGGTCCATAACGCAGACGGCCTTTGCGGACTTGATCGCGGCACCGACTTCCTCGTATGGGAAGGGCCTGAACATCCGTGGCTTGAGTAGGCCGGCTTTGACGCCTTTCTCCCTGTAACTGTCCACCTCGTCCTTGACGGTGCCTGCTGCCGAGTTCAATGCCACGATGACTACCTCGGCATCCTCAAGGCGGTAGCTTTCAAATAATTCATATTTACGGCCCGTGACTTTGGCGAATTCTGCGGACACATCCTTCACGACATTCTTCACATTGAGCATCGCTTCATGCTGGGCGCGCTTATGTTCCATGTAATAATCCGGCAACACCAGTGCTCCGATGCTCTTCGGGTTGTCGATGTCGAGGAGCGGATCAATTGCTATATACTCGCCCACGAACTTCTTCACGTCCTCATCGGTCATGAACTGCATGCTCTCGATTGAGTGACTGATGATAAAACCGTCCATGTTGACCGCGATCGGCAACCGTACGTCCTTGTGCTCGGCAATGCGGTACGCCATGATGGTGTTGTCATAGGCCTCCTGGGCGTTCTCGGAAAAAAGCTGTATCCAACCGCAGTCGCGCATGCCCATGCCGTCTGAGTGGTCGCCGTGGATATTAAGCGGTGCTGACAACGCGCGATTCACGAGAGCCATAAGGATCGGCAGGCGGTAGCCCGAAGCGATGTGAAGCATCTCCCACATAAGCGCGAGACCCTGCGCGCTCGTGGCCGTTGCAACGCGGCCGCCTGCGGCCGCAGCGCCGATAGCGGCGCTCATGGCGCTGTGTTCGCTTTCCACGAGGATCGTCTCGGTATCCACCTTACCGTTTGAAACGAACGTGGTAAACGATTCCATGATTCCCGTTGACGGTGTAATAGGATACGCCGGCATCACATCGGGATTTAATTGGCGAAGCGCTTCGGCAACTGCCTGATTGCCAGTGACCGCCACTGTCTTTGTCGTCGTTGCGCCCATGTTATTTTCCCTCCTCTTCCATGACTATGGCCTTGTTGCCCTTCTTGCCGGGACACTCCATGGCGCAGACGCCGCAGCCCTTGCAGTGGTCGTAGTCGAAGCCGATCATTTTCTCATCTTTCACCGTGACCGCCGTGTCCGGGCAGTAGATCCAGCAGAACAGGCACTGAATGCAGTTCTCCTCGATCCAGCGCGGCTTGAACGAGCGCCACGAGCCGGTTTCATAGGTGTTCGCATTACCGGCTTCCAGGACTGTGCCGGCATGAGGCAACTCTTTCCAGTTCTTTTTTTTCATCCCTGCTTTACCTCCTCGTATCCGCGCTTTACTGCGGCGAGATTCCCGTCAATAATCTTCTGTGCGAACTTTTTCCCGAAGCTTCCCTTCACGTCCTCGAGCAGCACATCCATTCCCACGATGCCCGTGGCCCTGTTTACCGCACCGAGCATCGACGAGTTCGGCATGGGCCTGCCAATCGTCTCGATCGCGATCTTCGTGGCGTCAACTGTAAATACTTTCTGCGACGGCCTTGCATTGAGCTTGGCTCGCACCTCTTTCGGGTCCTTGCTCGTGTTGATGATGAACACAGCATCATCCTTCGCGCCCTCGGCAACGTTGATAGCATCGAGGAGTGATGCATCCACAACCGCGACCACACCGGGGTTCAGCACGGGGCAGTGCATCCGGAGCATTTTCTCGCTGATACGGTTATAGGCTCGGAGCGGGGCACCCGCACGTTCGGGTCCATATTCCGGGAATGCCTGCACTTTTCGGCCGCCGCTCAGACATGCGTCGGCGAGCACCTTGGCTGCAGTGACGGTCCCCTGACCGCCTCTCCCATGCCACCTGATCTCTATCATTTCTGCCATAATAATTTCCTCCCCAGATTAAATCCCAAGCTCCAGATCACAAATCCTGGATAATATCAAATTTTCGGCCCGCAAATTTATTGGTGTTTGGAACCTACTTGTTATCTGGCGTTGTAATTTCGTATCTGCAGTCCCTACATTTCCCGCCTGCCTTCAATCGCCCGCTGAACCGTGTTCTCGTCCGCGTACTCAATATCCCCGCCCACGGGGAGACCGTACGCAATACGGCTGACGCTTATGCTCAGGGGCTTGATCAACTTCGACAGGTACAGGGCCGTAGTCTCGCCCTTTACCGTAGGGTTCGTTGCGATGATTACTTCTTTCACCCCGCCCCCGCTGAGCCGTTCCATCAGGCCGTCTATCTTCAAGTCCTCAGGGCCGATGCCGTCAAGGGGCGCAATGGCACCGAGAAGCGCGTGATAGCGGCCACGGAAGATACCGGTCTTCTCAAGGATGAGTATGTTGCTCGGTTCTTCCACCACGCAAATGCGTGAGCCGTCCCGCGTTACGTCGCGGCAGATGCTGCAAACTTCGTCTTCGGTGATGTTGTTACAGACCGAGCAGTAACGGCTGTTGTTCTTGAGATCCAGGATGGCCTGCGCGATTCCAACGGCCTCTTCTCGAGGCATCCCGAGCACAGCGAAGGCAAGGCGCTCGGCACTCTTCCTGCCGATGCCAGGCAGCTTCATGAAGGCCTCGATCATCCTGCCGAGTGTCTTGCCGGAAACATCGGCGGCCTGAATGCCTGTCTTCCCCTGCCGCCTCGCGTGTAAGGATGCCTGAGGCGTTGTCTCGTGTTCTTTCACCGCCACTGTCCTGTCCTGACCGTCACCTTCCATCTTTATTTGTTAACGCTCAAATCAACCCCGGCGGAAGCCCCATGCCTGCAGTCAGTTTGGTCATCTCTTCCTTCATTAGGTCCTGCGATTTCCGGAGAGCCTCGTTCACCGCGGCCGTGACCAGGTCCTGCAGCATTTCGATATCCTTCGGATCAACTACAGAGGGGTCTATCTTGATAGAAAGCACTTCCTGCCTGCCGTTGGCGACCACTGTTACCATGCCACCACCGGAGGCTGCTTCCACAGTTTTGCCCGCAGCCTCTTCCTGGAGCTTTTTCACACGCTCCTGCATCTGTTGGGCCTGTTTCATGAGATTGCCGATTATGTTTTTGGACATGATAATCCTTACACAATACGAAATAAATTCAACACATGAAAGGGATAATATAATAAAAGAATTTTTATGGTTTTGCAACTAAAAATGCTGGAATTATGGAAGTATAAAAAAATTAAATGGATCTCGAGGTCTGCCGTCCTTTGCCTTCCTCATTCGTTCGGGTGATCCGGCTCGACGACCTCGCCCCCGAAGATACGAAGTGCATCCTGCACAATAGGATCCTGTTCCTCCGGTTTCTGCTTTTTCAGTATTTTTTGCTTGGTACCGTGCTTTGCAGCTTCCGCAAGGAGCTGAATCTTGATCTTAAGCTTCTTGCCCAGGATCTCTGCAGCAAGGTCTTCAATGATGCTCCGGCTTTCCCGCTTCTCGATGAGGTCTTTCTGAAAACTGCTGCCCTTGATACTGATCACGAGCTCCGTATCCGTCATTTCTACAAGCTTGCTGTGGGCAAGCGCCGAGGCTAGGCCCGGTTTTTTTGACTTCAGGGCGTTCATGATCCTGTTCCAAGCGTCATCATCCCCTCCGCTCGGAGCTTCCGCTGGCATGGGGGTGGACGATACTGCCGGCGTCTTCGATGAATATTCCGCGGACGGTTCATGAACCCCGTGGACGCGGTGTGCGTTTGTTCCGTGGCTGGAGGCGAGCCGCGCCTCGAGCATCGTAAAGCGCGCAAGCACCTCGGCAAGCGGCTTGAGCGGCGCAAGATTGCTGGCTTTGATAAGCCCTACCTCGAACGTAAATCGTTGATGTAGCGACCACCGCATATCATCGAGCGTCTTTGACAGGCTATCAAAGAGCAGGAGAAGGTGTTCAGCCTCGGCCGCTGCCGCCTGCTGTTTGATTGCCTCGATATCTGTAGCAGGAAGCTCAACGATCTTGCCGGGGTCAGGCGAAATCTTGACAACAAGAAGGTTCCGCAAATGCTCCACCACGCCCGACAGGAATTGACGCATATCCTGTCCTTGTTCCAGTAGCGAGTCCACCAACTTGAGCAACCCCGCAGGATCCCTGGACAAGAGGCCTGCCGTGAATCTCAGGAGAACTTCCTGGGCAATGGAGCCGAGCGTGACCTGAAGGTCTTCATCCTTGATCTCCATGCCACTGTAAGACACTGCCTGGTCCAGGAGACTCTGAGAGTCGCGCATGCTGCCCTCGGCAGCCCGTGCAATCATGGCGAGTCCCTGGTCGGTTATCCTGATGCCTTCGGCGTCAGCAATCTTTCGTAGCCGATCGATGATCTCTTGCAGCGGGATACGCTTGAAACCGTAGCGCTGGCAGCGGGAGTGAATGGTCGCAGGAATTTTCTGGGGCTCGGTAGTAGCGAAGATGAAAATTATGTGCGGTGGTGGCTCTTCGAGGGTCTTGAGCAGGGCATTAAAGGCTTCATTCGTGAGCATATGAACTTCATCGATCACGTAAACCTTGTACTTGCCGCCCACGGGTGCATACTTTACAGCCTCGCGCAGCTCGCGGATATGCTCGATGCCGCGATTCGACGCGCCGTCAATCTCGATGACGTCAACCGAAGTGCCCGCCGTGGTCTCGATGCACGAATCGCATTTGCCACAGGGCGTCGGCGTGGGGCCCTCTGCGCAGTTCAGGGCTTTGGCGAGGATACGCGCCGTCGTTGTCTTGCCCACGCCTCGGGGACCGGAGAACAGAAAGGCGTGCGAAAGTCTGCTGGTAGTAATCGCATTCTGGAGCGTCCGCGTGATATGTCCCTGACCAACCACGTCTTCAAAAACCTGCGGCCGCCATTTTCTTGCCAGGACCTGATAGCTCATGAAACCCTCTTCAATGCCTGCTGAAAAAAGGACAATCCATTTTAACCATGGATCGACACGATTTTGTCTCTCGGCTATCCTTGGCAAAAAAGGAGCCCCGAATAAAAAAGCTCACAAACCCGGGCTCCCCTGCGGCACACCCGGAACCCGCTTACCGCTGCTTCCTTCCGGACCTGACGGGGTTCACGGGACCGTGGTTGCGCAGGACCCGGGCTTATGAGCGCAAATTATCTTTCATTATTGAAAATTAGTGCTAAAATTTCTTATTATGCATTTGTCGATTATTAATTTACGTCAAATTGGCGGAGAGGGTGGGATTTGAACCCACGTTAGGTTTCCCTAAACACGCTTTCCAAGCGTGCGCCTTCAGCCGCTCGGCCACCTCTCCGTTCTCTTGTATTCACAGACATTAACGTTAAATTGCTATATGGCGGAGAGGGAGGGATTTGAACCCCCGGTGGAGTTACCCCCACAACAGATTTCGAGTCTGCCGCCTTCAGCCAGCTCGGCCACCTCTCCGAATGCTGCTAACACACGATTGATGACTGACGTACAACGGATACAACTACAAACAACCTGTCTTATTAAACGTCATAATTCATCAGTTGTCTTAACCCTCAGTTTTTCGAAAAAACGCTGAAGCACTTTGCGACAGTCTGATTCCAGTATGGCGGGGGTTATTCGATAGGTATGATTCAGTTTCCCGTCGCGAACCACATCATATACTGACCCGAGCGCTCCCGCCTTGGGATCGCGGCAGCCATACACAAGTCGCTCTATTCTCGCAAGCACCATAGCGCCTGCGCACATGAGGCATGGCTCAAGGGTAACATACACTGTTGCATCCTGGAGTCGCCATCTGCCGAGTCGCGCCGATGCCTTGCGTACAACGAGCAGTTCCGCATGGGCCGCAGGATCCTGCCACGCCTCCCGCATGTTGTGAGCGGTAGCGATAACTTCACCACCGATGACAAGTACAGCCCCGATTGGCGTCTCGCCGTATGCTGCGGCCTTCTCGGCCTCCATTAGGGCCTTGCGCATGAAACCTTCGTCGGTCTTGTTCTCAGCGTCATGCATACAATTACAATTCCCGTTGAGACTATCGCAGACCACAAGGAACAAAAGCGTCTTTGCGATTATGAGCTCTGCACACTCAGCATGCTCTTGGGTGAGCACTGATAAGTGGCGCGCCCAAGAGGATTCGAACCTCTGACCTACGGATTCGTAGTCCGTCGCTCTATCCAGCTGAGCTATGGGCGCAACAAAGGGTGCACAGGTGGGCAAATCATCTGTGCATTATATAACTTGTGCTCTTTCTTCTTTAATCGCTACTTTGCAACGCCACCCACGAGAATAATGCCCACGTTCTCGTGCTGGAACGGGTGAATGTTGGGCTGCAGAGAAAACAGCCAGTTGTTCCATATCTCCTTGCCGTTCTCGGTTACCGAAACCAGAGCGGCAGGCATGTTCGGCTTGTTCGATGCCGACTTGAACTCTTTATCCGTCATCTTGAAGTCCGGAAGGAATGCTAAAACCTTGACGGTCATTTTGGTATTCGGTATGGGCAACTCGGAGCCGATATTCACCGAGTATTCCTTTGTGGTCTTGGCAGCCTTGTTTTCGATGGAGAGCTTCACAGCCTTCCATGTTTCCATTACCTCCTTGGAAGCAACAACCTGACGCTCAACCTTCGGCACCTGAGGCATCCCTTGAGGCATCCCCGCAGGCGGCATGCCGCCTTCCATGCCCGGATGTCCAGCCGGCATTTGCGGCGTCTCTTCTTTCTTCTTGCATGCTCCAACTGAAACAGCGAGAACGACAACAACAAATACTGCAAGCACTTTCTGCATCATCGTGATACCCTCCTTGAAAATGGTTAATGTATTCAGTTCGACGGTTTTGTATCCTGTTGCTTGTCACTGCCTCTTATCCAGAAAACTGGCGGAGAGGCCGGGATTCGAACCCGGGGTGGAGTTACCCCCACAACTGCTTAGCAGGCAGCTGCCTTCAGCCGCTCGGCCACCTCTCCGCATCCTAAATTTATAATCTACAATAAATGGCGGAGAGAGAGGGATTCGAACCCCCGGAGCTTTCGCTCAACGGTTTTCAAGACCGCCGCCTTAAACCGCTCGGCCATCTCTCCGGATACGGTAACTGATAACATTTACGTATAACCAAGTCAACTTCACTGCATCTACTAATAGTTGCTCGTCAACTGTTACGAGTTATTTTTTCCGTCCCGTCCATATATTTCCGGAGCGCTTCGGGGATAATCACAGTCCCATCCGGCTGCTGAAAATTTTCCAGGATCGCCACTACTGTGCGGCCTACGGCAAGGCCGGATCCGTTCAGCGTGTGCACGAGCTCAGTCTTCTTGATTCCTGTGGGCTTATAGCGGATATTTCCGCGTCGTGCCTGGAAGTCCTCGAAATTTGAGCACGATGATATCTCACGGTACCGGTTCTGGCCCGGAAGCCAGACCTCAATATCGTATGTCTTGGAAGCAGAAAAACCAATATCTCCCGTGCAGAGCACGATCACCCGGTATGCAAGACCAAGGCGCCTAAGGACCTCTTCGGCGTTCAGGAGAAGTTTCTCGAGTTCCTCGTACGAATCTTCAGGCCTCGTAAATTTCACCAACTCCACCTTGTTGAACTGATGCTGGCGGATAAGACCACGCGTGTCCTTGCCGTACGAACCCGCTTCCCGGCGGAAACACGGGGTATATGCTGTATAAAGCACCGGAAGGCGCTCTTCGGCTAGGACCTCATCCCGATGAATATTGGTCACTGGGACTTCGGCCGTAGGAATCAAATAGTATGTCCCGTTCTCAACTTTAAAAAGCTCTTCTTCGAACTTGGGAAGCTGGCCGGTGGTGGTCATACTGGTCTTGTTGACCATGAACGGCGGCAGAACCTCGAGATAACCGTGTTCTTTGGTGTGAAGATCGAGCATGAAGTTGATCAACGCGCGCTCAAGCCTGGCGCCCATGCCTTTATAAAGAGCGAAACGGGCTCCCGTTATTTTGGCAGCCCGGTCAAAATCGATAATATCCAGATACTCGGCTAAATCCCAGTGCGGTTTCGGCTCATACGAGAATTTCGGAGGTTCTCCACCATACGGCGACCACCGCCTAATCTCCACGTTGTCATTCTCGTCTTTGCCATCAGGGACAGAGGCATGCGGCAGGTTCGGGATAGTGAGCAGGATGTTCCGCTGGGCTTCTTCGACCTCACGGGTGCTGTTCTCTAGCGCGGCGATGGAATCGCCTACCGCGCGCATCTCCGCAACCTTGTCCTCCGCAGGCTGTCCAGACTTTTTGAGACGGCCAATCTCTTCGGATACCTCGTTGCGCCTGCGGCGGTGGGTCTCAATCTCCTGCTGCGCTGCACGCCGCTTAGTATCAAGAGCGAGAAACTCTGCCAGGTCAAGTTTTATACCCCGCCGGGATAGCGAGGCCTTAACAGTCTCCGCATTCTCCCTGACAAACCGCAAATCAAGCATTTAAAGTATCATTCTCCTTATGAGTTGTCAATAGCTTTTCTTGATAATACGTGTCTCGAGCGCCTTAATCTTGATCTGTATGGCCTCGGGGTTCGGATAGACCGGTTCTATTTCTTTGTAAAGTTTGAGTGCATCGGCCAGATAATCACCAGCCTCAAGGCACCCGGCCAGAGCGAACTTTGCCTTGATGACAAGCTCGCTGTCAGTATTATTTTCGAGCGCCTTGCGATAGAACATCTCCGCCTTTTCAAGCTCGCCCTTGGAAAAGGCCGTAGTGCCGAGCCGGAAGTATGCAAGGTTAGTCTGCGGTCCGTTCGGAAACTCCGACACCTGACGCATCCAGGTGTCCTTCGCCTGATCTATCTTGCCCACGCGAAAAAGACACTCGGCGAGACTGTAAAGGCTTTTTTCTCTCACATCGCGGTTCGAATATTCTGTCGCCTTCTTGTATTCCTCTATGGCACGTGCGTAGTCGTTATAGCCGAGCTCATAGATCTGGGCGATGTACCACTGCGCGGCAGGCGCCATGTCACGGTGCGGATACCTTTTTAACAACAGCCTCAATGTCTGCAGCGCCTTGTCTGTTTCGCCGAGGTATAGGAACTGCGTCACGCCGGCCCAGTAAAGCGCATCGTCCGCACGCGCGCTGTTGGGATGTTCCTTGGCGAGCGCAAAGTACATCTTGACAGCGCCCCGGTAGTCACCGACGTTCCAGCGTTTTGTGGCGGCTTCGTATTCGTTTATTGCGGTTTTATCGAATGCATCACAGCCTGCCAGAAAAGATCCGAGCAGGAGGATGACCATTAATTTCTTCATCATTGTTAAACATCGTGCGAGGACGGAGGCTCCGGTTCGCTCTTTTCCTGTGTTGTCTCTTTTTCTTCCTCTCGCTCCACTACTTTGGCGAAACTGACCACCTTGTCACCGTCATCAATGTCGAAGAGACGCACGCCTTGGGTATTCCGCCCCTGAACGGAGATGTCCTTCGTCCTGATGCGTAGGACCTTGCCGTTAGTCGTAATGAGAATAATCTCGTCATCCTCGGAGACCTGGGCCATGCCGATGACCCGCCCGTTCTTCTCTGTTGTCTTGATCGTGATAATGCCTTTGCCGCCCCTGCCCTGGCTCCGATAGTCCTCAAGCGTACTCCGCTTACCGTAACCTTTCTCGGTCACGGTGAGAATCGTAGAATCATCGCGCACGATCTCCATGCCCACAACCTCATTGCTTTCTTCGAGCCGGATCCCAATCACTCCTTTGCCCGCACGGCCGATCTCGCGCACATCGGTCTCAGAGAACCGGATCGAGAGACCATCACGGGTACCGAGGAATACATCGCGCTCGCCGTCGGTCACCTCTGCCGAGATGAGTTCGTCTCCCTCCTCGAGAGTGATCGCGATGATACCTGACGGCCGCGGATGACTATAGGACTCTAGTTCCGTCTTCTTAATGATGCCCTTCTTAGTCGCCATAAGGATAAAGTGTTCCGGTGTGAATTCACGAACCGGAAGTGCGGCGGTGACGCGCTCCTCTTGGCTGAGCTGGATCAGGTTCACGATCGCTTTGCCCTTGGCCTGCCGGCTTGCCTCGGGGATCTGGTGAACCTTGAGCCAGTATACTCTGCCCTTGTTCGTGAAGAAGAGGATATAGCTGTGCGCCGAAGCTGTGAAGAGCCGTTCCACGAAATCCTCTTCTTTGGTCTCCATGCCGATCTTACCCTTGCCGCCGCGTTTCTGCGCACGGTAGGTAGTCAGCGGATTGCGCTTGATATAACCCGCGTGGGAGATCGTAATAACCATATCCTCATCTTTGATGAGGTCTTCGATGTCGATCTCCGAAGTTTCTGGAACGATCTCGGTCCGACGCGTGTCGCCGTACTCTTGCTTGATAGCAAGGAGCTCGTCCCTGATGATCTTCATCACGAGCGTATCTGATGCGAGTATCTCGTTCAACCGCGCAATCTCTTTGAGCACCTCTTCATACTCAGCGATAATCTTGTCACGCTCGAGCCCGGTGAGGCGCTGCAATCGCATGTCGAGGATGGCTTGGGCCTGTATCTCCGAAAGCATGAACTCACGCACCAGTCCATTCTTGGCCTCCTCAGGGCTTGCCGACGCCTTGATCAGCGCGATTACGGCATCGAGATTCTCGAGAGCGATCTTGAGACCCAAAAGAATATGGGCGCGCTCCTCCGCCTTCTTGAGATCGTACCTGGTTCTTCTCAACACTACTTCCCGGCGGTGTTGAATGAAGTGAGAAAGCAGTTTGCGTAGATTCAGAACCCGCGGCTGGTTGTTCACGAGAGCCAGCATGATCACGCCGAATGTGGACTGCATCGCGGTATGCTTATAAAGCTGGTTTAGAATGACGTTCGAAATCTCGCCCTTCTTGAGGTCTATCACGACTCTCATGCCTTCGCGGTCCGACTCATCGCGGATCTCGGAGATTCCCGTAATCTTCTTCTCCTGCACCAGCTCGGCGATCCGCTCGAGAAGCCTCGCCTTATTCACCTGGTAAGGGAGCTCAGTCACGACGATGCTCTCGCGGTCTCCTTTGCCCTCTTCGATCGTCGCCCGCGCGCGCATTTGAATGATACCCCGGCCGTTCAGATATGCCTGTTTGATTCCTTCATACCCGTGAATGAAGCCGGCAGTCGGAAAATCGGGCCCCTTGATCAAGGCCATAAGCTCTTGGATCGTCACCTCTGGATTGTCGATCATCAGCACTAGCCCGTCCACGACTTCGGAGAGATTGTGAGGCGGAATATTCGTGGCCATGCCCACGGCGATGCCGGCCGAGCCGTTGATCAAGAGATTCGGTACACGCGTGGGGAGTACCGAGGGCTCGACTGTCGTATCGTCGAAATTCGGAACAAAGTCCACCGTTTCCTTGTCAATATCGGCAAGCAGCTCTTCCGCTAATTTGGTAAGCCTGGCTTCGGTATACCGGTAGGCTGCCGCAGGGTCGCCGTCCACAGATCCAAAGTTACCCTGACCATCAACAAGTGGATAGCGCATATTGAAGTCCTGGGCCATTCTGACCATAGTGTCGTAAACCGCGCTATCACCATGGGGATGGTACTTCTTCAGTACTTCGCCCACTACGCCTGCGCTCTTTGAATATTTCTTACTATGCAGGAGTCCTTCGCGGAACATGGCGTAAAGGATGCGTCGGTGCACGGGCTTCAGGCCATCTCGAACATCTGGAAGAGCCCGTCCTACGATCACGCTCATCGAGTAATCGAGATAGGAGGTCTTCATCTCCTGCTCGATATTGATTGGTTTTATTTCCTGCGGTTCCATTTTAATAATTTGTCTCTCTGCGATTTCTGAGGCACAAGAATATTAATTTAGCGCTTTACACTCGCCACTAAGTACCAATTAAATATCCAGGTTCCTCACTTCGAGCGCATGTCGCTGGATGAACGTTCGACGCGGTTCGACCTGGTCGCCCATTAGGATTGTAAACATCTCGTCTGCCTTGACCGAATCCTCGATCGTTACCTTGAGGAACGTCCGCTTCTCGGGGTCCATGGTCGTTTGCCAGAGCTGCTCAGGATTCATTTCACCGAGACCTTTATACCTCTGGATCGCGAGTCCCTTCTTGCCGAGTTCGAGCACATAGTGCACAAGTTTGCCCGTATCATTAAATGACTTCTCATCGCCCTTCTCGCGGATATTGTACACCGGCGCACCGAGCCCGAGGATGGCCGGCGATTGGCTTTGGAGCTCCCGGAACTCTGGCGTGGTAACGAAGTTTTCATCAACGATGATGCTTGAATGGGTGGCATCGTATTTTGAATCAAACCGGAGCCTTAACGCCTCATGCTCCTCGTCCGGCTCGATTGCCCACTCGACCAAGGTCTTCGGATGGTACTTTTTGAGGTTCTCCTCAACCGATGATGCCATGGTCCTGAGCTTGTCTTCTTCTTTGAGATATGATTTGGAGAACGCCTTATCGAGTAACAGCGCTCGCAGTACCATGACATCGAGCCGCTTTCTGCGGAACTTGTCGAGCGTTTTTTCGAACTGGACAAGCTTATTGAGCGTTGACGTGAGCCGCTCGCCGGTAAGATAGGCTCCTTGCTCTGGGAAGAAAAGCTCAACATCCTCTGCTGCAAGGTCGAGAAGAAAATCCTCCATCCGTGCATCATCCTTGATGTAGCGCTCGGTCTTGCCTCGCTTCACTTTAAAGAGCGGCGGCTGGGCAATATAAAGATAGCCCCGCTCGATGATCTCCGGCATCTGGCGATAGAAGAACGTGAGCAACAGAGTCCGGATATGCGCACCGTCTACATCTGCGTCGGTCATGATCACGATCTTGTGATACCGGATTTTTGCAATATCGAACTCTTCAGAGCCGATGCCCGCGCCGAGGGCAGTGATGAGTACTTTGATCTCTTCGCTTGACAGCATTTTGTCAAAGCGCGCCTTCTCCACGTTCAGGATCTTGCCCTTTAATGGCAGGATGGCCTGGTTCTTCCTGTCCCGTCCCTGCTTGGCAGAACCACCGGCGGAGTCTCCTTCAACGATAAAAATTTCCGAGTTGGCCGGGTCCTTCTCCTGGCAGTCCGCGAGTTTGCCCGGCAGTGACATGGAATCGAGTACACCTTTACGCCGGGTGAGCTCCCGGGCTTTCCTTGCTGCTTCGCGGGCGCGGGCCGCGTTCAGGGCCTTCTCCGCAACCTTTCGTGCTACGAGAGGGTTTTCTTCGAGGTATGCGCCCAGAGATTCGTTCACCATTGCCTCGACGATGCCCTTGACCTCGCTGTTGCCGAGCTTGGTCTTGGTCTGTCCCTCGAACTGCGGGTTTGATAGTCGCACACTCACTACGGCGGTAAGCCCTTCGCGCACGTCCTCGCCTGAGAGCGCCTCCATGCCGTTTTTAGGCAGCCCGCTCGAGACCGCATAGGCATTCACCGTGCGCGTAAGTGCCGCTTTGAACCCGATAAGGTGCGTGCCGCCCTCCTGGGTGTTAATGTTGTTCGCAAAGGAGAAGACCTGCTCTACATAGCTATCGTTGTACTGGAATGCGATCTCCACAAAGATCCCATCACGTTCTTTTGAGAGATAAATAGGGGCCGGATGGAGCGGGGTCTTATTCTTGTTCAAATATTCAATGAACGAGGCGATGCCCCCTTCATAAAAGAAGGCCTGCTTCTTGCTGCTCCGTTCATCCTGGATGGAAATCTTCAGACCGCGATTCAAGAACGCGAGTTCGCGAAGGCGCTGCGAAAGGATGTCATAGCTGTACTCACGCTCCTCGAAAATCTGGTAGTCAGGTTTGAAGGTTATCTTGGTGCCCGTGGTGGTGGTCGTACCGCTAACGGCGAGCGGCGCGAGCGGGTGCCCCCGCTCATATCGCTGTTGGAACACCTTCCCATTCTGCTTGATCTCAAGGTCGAGCCACTCCGAAAGCGCGTTCACCACAGACACGCCCACGCCGTGGAGCCCGCCGGAAACCTTGTATACGTCACTGTCGAATTTGCCGCCTGCGTGAAGAACGGTGAGCGCGACCTCGGCGGCCGAACGTTTTTGAGTGCTGTGCATCTCCGTTGGAATTCCGCGGCCGTCGTCAATCACGGTAACACTGTTGTCGATGTGAATGACAACATCTATATTCTTGCAGAAACCGGCCATGGCCTCATCGACGCTGTTATCGACGATCTCGTACACGAGGTGGTGAAGCCCAACGCTGCCCGTGCTGCCGATATACATCGCGGGTCTCTTGCGCACAGCCTCCAAGCCTTCGAGCACCTTTATACTGTCTGCAGTATATTCCATCCACTCCTCGCAAAAAGAGGGATTTGTCCGTACCGGATCAATCCCTCAGCACCAAAGCAAATTTCAAATTACAGAAACCAAACACCAAATGATTTCCAATATTCCAAACAACACTTTTCAGTCTCTTTTTTTCTTAAATTATTGGATCTTGGAATTTAGTCATTACACACGCATGGGCATGACAACACACTTGTAATTTTCATCGCCCTCTTCTTTGATCAGGCACGGACTAAGCGGGTCATTCAGCTCCAGCGTGATGTTCTGTCGGTCCATAGCCATGAGCACGTCCATGAGGTAGCGGGAGTTGAACCCGATGGTAATACCTTCTTCTTTGTAATCAACCGATAACTCTTCGCTCGCCTCTCCAACTTCCGGGTTGTTCGTCGAGAGAATGAGTGTGTCCTTTTCAAGTTGCAGCTTCACCGCGTTCGTCTTTTCCTTGGACAGGATCGACACGCGCTTTACGGCGTGGGTGAGCATATCTTTTTCGACCACGACTTTTTTCGTGCTCTTCGCAGGTACTACCTGGAGATAGTTTGGATAGTTGCCATCGATGAGCTTCGACACCATAACCAGGCCATCGCGCTTGAACAGGGCGTGGTTCTTGCTGAAGCCAAGCCGCAGTTCTGCTTGAGGCGAATCTTCCTCGAGAAGTCTCCGAAGCTCCATCATCGCCTTCTTGGGGACGATCATGCTCTCTTCCTTATGCTTCGCGTCCACCACACGGTCGATCATGGAAAGCCGGTGGCCGTCGGTGCCGACCATGCGGATATTGAGGCCGTTCTTTGCCTGGGTCATGTGGACGAACAGCCCGTTCAGCACATAGCGCGCATCGTTCTCGCCGACAGCATAGAGCGTCTTTTTAATCATCTCTCGGAGCGTCTCGCCTTCGATGGCGATCATGCCCTCTTCTGCCACATCAGGAAGCGCCGGATACTCGTCCTTGGGAAGAGCCACGAGCTTGAACTGCGAATGGCCGGACTTGATCTTGACCCAGTTGCCGTCTTCAACCTTGATCTGGATATCTTCGGCAGGCAGCTCACGGACGATCTCATACATCTTTTTTGCGGATACCGTGACGGCTCCTGGTTTTTCCACATCCGCAGCATACCGTCCGCGCAGTCCGATCTCCAGGTCCGTTGCGACGATTTCCACTCCGTTTCCGTCGGCCGAGAGAAGCATGTTCGAGAGGATGGGCATGGTGTTTTTCTTTTCCACGACGCCCTGAATTCTTTGCAGACCCTTCAGGATTTCTTCTTTCTTGATTTTCAGTTTCATCAGGGAAGCCTCCTGTTGCATCCAGAATAGTATCAGAATCCCTGCCAAATAGCAATATATTTTTTTGCTGTTTTGCCTTTTATTATCAATACCTTAATTGCTTAATCAACATCTCAATCCTGGCTCGGAGTTCAGTGTCTTTTTCTTTCTTTTCCTCGATAACTTTACAGGCATGAATCACTGTACTGTGGTCCTTTCCACCGAAGAAGTTGCCTGTTTCCGGGAGCGACAGTCCTGCCAGATTTCTGCAGAGATACATGGCCACTTGCCGCGGGAGGACCACAGCCTTGGTCCGCCGCTTGGACTTTAAGTCGGAAATTTTGACTCCGAACGACTCGGCAACGATCTTCTGCACGAGTTCCTTGGTTATAACCCTATCCCTGCTGTCGAGAAGATATTTAAGTTCATTCTTGGCCAGCTCCTGCGTTATCTCGGTGTTTGTAAGAGATGAAACAGCCCCGAGCTTTACTAGCCCCCCTTCGAGCTCCCGAATGTTGTTTTTCATCATTGAGGCGAGGAACTCGGCCACGTCATCCGGAAGGCGGATTCCCCAAAAGTCGGCCTTTTTCTTGAGGATAGCAATTCTCGTCTCGAGGTCGGGTGGTTGTATATCTGAAATCAGCCCGGACTCGAACCTCGAGCGGAGCCGCTCCTCAATGTCCGGAATCTCCTTTGGCTGGCGATCGCTTGTCAGAACAATCTGTTTCTGTGCTTCATAGAGGGTGTTGAAGGTGTGGAAGAACTCTTCCTGCGTCCGCTCCTTGCCGGCGATGAACTGGATGTCGTCGATGAGCAGGATATCCATGTTCCTGTACTTTTGCCGGAACTCTTCCATCCGCTGGTGGCTCATTCGATTAATCAGCTCGTTCGTAAACTGTTCGGACGACAGATAGGCCACTTTCATGCGCGGTGATTTGCCTTGCACGTGGTGACCGATGGCGTTTACCAGATGGGTCTTGCCCAGTCCTACGCCGCTGTAGATGAAAAGTGGATTGTACGCCCTGCCGGGAGCATCGGCAACGGCCTTGGCTGCTGCGTGTGCGAACTGGTTGCTCGGACCGACAACAAAAGTACTGAAGGTATACTTCTTCTCAAACAGGCCGATTTTCTCTTCGCGCCCTTCTTTTTTTTCTTCTTTGACCTGGCGGTTCGTCTTTTTCGTCTGCTGGGGTTGTACGAAGAACTCTATTTCGACATCGTTTCGCTTGGCTACTTCCCTGATAACATCGGTTAGCGTTCCCCAGTGATGCTCTTTTATCCAGTCCCGATGAAATTTACTGGGCACTTCGATCACCAACTTGCTGCCATCAAAAGACTGGAGCTTGGATTGGCTGAACCAGGTATCGTAACCCTGCTTAGACATTCGATTTTCTATGAGTAAAAGTATCTCTTCCCAGACCCGTTCCTGATCCATATAAAACCCCGAAAAAAGCCTCCGGTTACAAACATGCTTATCCACAGGTGTGGATAGCCAATTTTTGCTTTTGTTTTTATAGTGTTACGCGTTCGCTCGGAGGCTTATTATCCGCTTTTCCTAACCCTATTTTTGCTGGATTTTGTTTGTTCCTGGAGGATTGTACTTAGCATGTCTTTTGCAAAATTATGAATTCACCTAGAACTGACGAGGATTGACTATACCAGAACACAATCGTTCTGGCAAGGCCTTTTATTTTTTATCCCGGCCATTGCTCTGAATTAATCTCAATTCATAGAATAAATTAAAAAACAAAGGCTAAAATAATCAACATATAAAAAATTGCTTGACTTCGCAACTGTACTTGTTATACAATAAAACACTTGTTTCTGTATTCTTTTTAGCAACAATACAAATGGAGGTGACCGAACGATGTCAGGAGATGTCAAGGTAGATCAGATTTTAGACTGTAAAGGCATGAGCTGCCCGTTGCCTATCTTAAAAACGAAAAAAGCTGTTGAGGCGCTCTCGAAAGATCAGGTTCTTAAGGTGGAGACCACGGATCCTGGTTCTAAGAACGATATGGCTTCCTGGGCGAAGAGAACAGGCAACGAGATTTTAAAAGTTGAGGAAGGCTCGGGAACGTTCACATTCTATATCAAAAAGACCGCATAAGGAGGGACACTCATGGCTCAAAAAAAAATGACGATTATTGCATCCAAGGGCTCACTGGACATGGCCTATCCTCCGCTGATCCTAGCCACCACCGCGGCAGCTATGGATATGGATGTAACGATTTTTTTCACATTCTTCGGGCTTGATATCATAAAAAAAGAC
Organism: Nitrospirota bacterium; assembly: GCA_035498715.1. Lineage (GTDB taxonomy): Bacteria > Nitrospirota > UBA9217 > UBA9217 > UBA9217 > DASPSR01. Next base: position 40,513 of record DATJZV010000053.1, on the reverse strand, counting down.
AACGCTGACAAACTCAAGATATCGCCCATCGGAAATCCGGCAATGCCGATGCCTGTACCGATACCGACTCTCGTCGGCTCGCTTCCCGGCATGGAGGCAATGGCAACAGCCATGATGAAATCCATGTTCAAGAAGCACGGCGTTGCGACCATAGGTCAGTTGCTCGAGCTCGCGAAGGAAAGCGGTGTAAAGCTCATTGCCTGCCAGATGACTATGGATGTGATGGGCGTTAAGCAGGAAGACGTCATAGACGGTGTTGAGTTCGGCGGGGCTGCAATGTGGATGGATGCTGCTGTTGACGCTCAGATCAATTTGTTTATATAATTACTCTTATGATTCGATAGAGAACCGGCTTCGTGAGAACGTGAGGCCGGTTTTTTGTTTTCCTTCCCTTTGCCCCGTAACAGTAGTTAAATATTCAACATTCGCGGGACTCTCATGTCGAGCGAAGTACTTGTCCTGAGTCGTGTCAACCTTTTAAGGAAATACTACCGCTGTTAATGGTGCTCTGGACATTTGTTCCTGTTTATGATAATAATGATCTCTATGCAGATTCCAGATAATTTGAAATACGATGAAAAGGGCCTCATCCCCGCCGTCATCCAGGACTGGAAGACCGGTGAGGTTTTGATGGTGGCGTACATGAACGCTGAGTCTTTGAAGAGGACCGTGGATAGCGGCCTGACGTGGTTCTGGAGCCGCTCACGGCAAAAGTTCTGGCAAAAGGGCGAGACGTCCGGCAATATTCAGCGCGTGCAGGATATCCTGTATGACTGTGACCAGGATACGCTGCTCGTCAAGGTGGAGCAGACCGGCCCTGCGTGCCACACCGGCGAGCGCAGCTGTTTCTTTAGAAGTTTTTCGGGAAACCAAAAGGGGAAAAAGTGAGTTTAGAGCCTAACTGTATTTTCTGCAAAATCATCGAGAAAAAGATGCCTTCAAAAACCGTGTATGAAGACAATCTCGTGACCGCCTTTGAAGATGTGAACCCACAGGCGCCCGTCCATCTCCTCGTAGTTCCGAAAAAACATATTCCCGAGATTCATAGCATGACGGAAGCCGATAAAGATCTTATTGGGCACCTTTTCTTGACCGCAAAGAAAATCGCGAACGATGTGGGTCTGGACTCGAAGGGATACCGGATGGTCATCAATAATGGCGCCGGGGCTGGCCAGACTGTATTCCACATTCACCTTCACATTCTTTCCGGCAGGCGGTTTTCCTGGCCTCCAGGATAATAACATCTCCCTGTGAACTGCCTCATAACAAAATGTGTAAAACTCGGCACGTCTAGTTGTCAACACCGCGTATCGTTTCATCTCACAAACAAGTCGACATCTTTTCCATTATTCATTTGTTTTCATTTTCAAGGCCTTCTTCTCACTTTCAACATATTCACATTGCTTACTACTACTACTACTAATTTTATTTATATATAATAATAGTAATTAAACCAATTGAAACCTGTGGAACAAAAATCTTTTTAACAGCACGGTTCTGTTTAAATCAAAAAATAAATTTCTTCAACAATTTGTACGACCCGTAGTATTATTTCACTAGCGACTCATGTACGGTATGATCAAAAAACAACAGGTGGCAAGACACTATGGAAAACAAAGAGTTCGTATTTGTATCGACACGTTCTTGTCCTTCTTTTAATATTTTCCCAATATAATTTAGTCAACTAACCTCATTTGAAGAAAGTCATAGACCCACAACGGAGTGACCTCACTAAAAGATATTTTATTTACAGATAAAGTAAAACATGGTATAAAAGCCCTGCCATGAAGAACATTGCAAATTTTTTATTCGAAGCGGGAATGCTGAAGCGAACGCCCCGGAGCGGGTTCCAATTCCTCGGCACCGGCGCAGAGTCGGTGGCGGAGCACATCTTCAGGACTTCGTACATTGGATATGCACTCGGAAAACTAGCAAAGAATGTTAACGTCGACCGGATAGTCAAGATGTGCCTATTCCACGATCTGCCGGAAGCCAGGACAGGTGACCTCAACTACGTTAACAAAAAATATGTCGAGGCAAATGAGAAAAAAGCTATCGAAGACCTTGCACAGACTTTACCCTTTGGGAACGAGATCCAGGAATTGATACTGGAGTTTATCGAAGGAAAGACCCAGGAAGCACGATTGGCGCGCGATGCGGACCAGCTGGAGATGATCCTGGCGCTCAAGGAATACAAGGACGTAGGAAACAAATACGCAGACGAATGGATGGAGTTCTCGCTCAAACGGCTTCAAACGGACGAAGCCCGCGATCTCGCAAAAGTGATACTTGATACGGATTCATCGCTGTGGTGGTTCAGCGATAAGAGTGATTGGTGGGTGAGCGGCGGTAAGCGATAACAACTGCAGATACGCTTGATCGGTCGTGGTCATACCGGATATTCCAAGGCGGTAGACAAAACTGCCTTTTCTCGTGTAATGCTCAATGAGCGGCGCGGTCCTCTCCCGGAAGATCATAAGTTTTTTCTCTATCAGTTCTTTGTTATCATCAACCCGATCTATTCTGTCACCTCCCACATTATCCCGGATGCGGCAAAAAACAGTTTCCGCAGAACAATCCAAAACAATAAGCGCATGAATATCAGCAATGGTTGCGACGTCTTGTGCCTGCCCAGCATGCCGTGGTATGCCATTCAATACGAGCACATTTCCGTGCGAGAATCCAACGCGGTCTAGGAATAGAGAGATGATTTTCTCCGCGAGCGGGAAGTGCTCGTTTTCAAGAAGGAGGCCGCGCTCAAGAACGCCGTGAATGAAATCGAGCTCTTTAGCAGAATAAACAGCAGATCGCTCCCAGTCTGATACGGCACTACGTAGCTCAGCACCGAAGTCCAGATGATGGCACTTTCTGTCGAACAGGCCCCGGCACCCAATAGCATCACCGAGCGGGCTCTTACCGACGCCGGTCGGGCCGAGGAGAAGGATTGAATCAACAGGGTATGTGTAAAAATTTTTCATAATGACCGGATCAAGCCATAACGCATCACGGCTTAACGCGCACATATTTTCTTTTTAGAATTTCAAGACCCTTCCTCGATGCGATGGTTAGCTTATCCTCAGGTATTTCATCGATAACAAACCAGCCAATCTCTTCGCATTTGTGCGCTTCACAGATGTGCGGTGTTCCGCTCTTCACCCTGCAGATGAACATGGGTGCGACCCAGTGCTGCCCTTCGTCCGGTATGATATGATCAACGACGCCGAGAAGCTCCTGCACTTCAATCTCGAACCCGCATTCTTCCGCGATCTCGCGCACGAGGGCATGCACGAGCGTCTCGCCGAATTCGACACCGCCGCCTGGGAATTCCCAACGATTCCTTTCATTCTGTGCATGAGACCCGCGTTTGGCGAGAAAGACCCTGCCCTCCGCGTCAAAGATGATCGCGCCCACGCCCACGCCGATATAGTCAACACCTCTTTTCATATTATGTCATCTGGTTACTGCACTTTACCAAAAAAGGTTTTCAAAGTCAAAGCGGCGGATATGGCAGGTTTTTTGCTTGACTTCTTTATCGTTTCGATTATAATACGCCTCTACTAATTCATGCGTCATTATAGCAACGCAATTCATTGAAGGAGCAGGTACGATGTCGGAGACAACAGCACAAAAAAGCAATCTTAAGCAGAAGCGGCTTCAGGGCTTCAGGAAACGAATGAGCACCGCCGGTGGCAGAAAGGCAATAAACCGTCGCAGGGCCAAGGGAAGAAAGCGTCTCGCTGTTTAAATCCTGCGCGAGCAAACACGATGCCGTACGCATATCGGAAAAGCGAGCGGTTACGGAAAAACACAGAGTTCGTTTCGACCATGAAAGGGAAAAGACTGTCAGTTGACGGTCTTTCTCTTTTTTACACGAAAAACAAAGCAAGTAGTTTCCGAGTCGGAATTTCCGTCAGCAAGAAGCTGGTAAATGCGGTCAAGAGAAACCGGATGAAGCGCCAGATCAGGGACTGCATCATGAGGGTGTTAAGAGGTCACACAGCGGGTTATGACATGGTATTTGTGGTTCGGAAGGAACTCTCTGCGGCCCCTTACGAAAAAATTCTAAGAACTGTTGAGACCATTCTCCAGAGGGCGGTCCTTCACAGCTTGAAGTCGGAAGGCACAGCACCGTGAAAACATTGTTTATCTCCATCATCCGCCTGTACCGCCGTTATATTTCACCGCTACTCCCGCCTGCCTGCAGGTTCGTCCCGACCTGTTCCGAGTACGCGATAGAAGCCTTCGAAAAAAAGAACACCGCGACAGCGATTTGGATGACGTTCGTGCGGATTGCAAAGTGTCATCCGTTCCATCCCGGCGGATACGATCCTGTAAAATAATTCCGGAGGATCCATGGAAACACGAAGATTCATACTGGCACTGTCTTTATCGTTGCTTGTGTTTCTTGTCTACATAAAGTTCTTTGCTCCCAAACCGCCGCAAAAACCGCCGGTCACGGAGACTACGAATCAGGAAACGACGCAGCAGAAACCGGCACCAATGCCAGTGAGGCCGGAATCCGTTGCAGGCAAGATTCAGACGGCAGCTGGTGGCAATGACATCGTCATCGAGACCGATATCGTGAAGGCTGTTGTGAATACCGCGGGCGGCGTGATCAAGCGATGGGAACTGAAGCGGTACCGCGAAGCGGACAAGACAGAGGCAGGCATCAGCGCGCTCTGGAAGAAAATCACCGGCGAGGCCAAGAGGGAGGAGAAGCCGAAAAAGGAGCTTGGGAATGTTCAGCTCCTCTCCCAGTACGAAGGGATTGAGCGAGGGGAAATGGTTGCCCCACTGACCCTTATACCGCTCGATAAGGCGCTGGACAAACTTGCGCACGTCGAGTTCCGCGCGAACCACGAATCCATTCTTCTTAACAAGGACAACCCTTCACAGACGTTAATCCTCACCTACACGGGCCCGTCAGGCATCATGATAGAGAAACGCCTGACCTTTACTAACAACGATTACAAGGTCGATATGACCATTGTGACCAAGGGACTGGACGGTTATCGCCTATCCTTGGGCACCGACTTCGGCCTCGCAGACAAGGTGAGCAAGGACGCGAGCGGACGGGTCGGTTTGGTCACGCTCCTCGACGGCAAGACGATCACAGAAAAGCTCGGGAGTATCAAAGGCGAGACGCAGTATGCAGGAACCATTGAATGGTTCGGGCAGGCAGACAAGTACTTTACCGCAACGATGCTATACGGAGGGGCGGGGATCATCACCGCAAGACGGGTGTCCGCTCCCAAAGACGTGGGTGACCTGCTCACTACCGACTTGACGGTAAAGGAAAAACCCGAGCAGCACTCCTTCGGTCTCTATGCCGGCCCAAAGAGCTTCACGCTCCTCCAGGCCTATGGCCATGGATTAGAGCAGGAGGTCGACTATGGCTGGTTCGGTGTCCTCGCAAAACCGATGTTCTGGCTCCTGCGCCAGTTCTATGCGATTACCAACAATTATGGCGTGGCAATCATCCTCCTCACCATCGTGGTTCGGATCCTTCTATTCTACCCCTCGCTCAAGAGCGCCACAGCCATGGAGGAAATGAAAAAACTCCAGCCTCAGCTGACAGCGCTCCGCGAAAAATACAAAAAAGACCCACAGCGCATGAACCAGGAGATGATGAAACTTTACAAGGAACACAAAGTGAACCCCGTGGGGGGGTGCTTGCCGATGCTCCTTCAGCTTCCGTTCTTTGTTGCGCTTTACAACGTACTGTCCGTCTCGATTGAGCTCCGCCAATCGCCCTTTATCTCTTTCTGGATTAAGGACCTCTCGGTTTACGACCCGTACTATATCCTTCCGATTCTCATGGGCGTAAGTATGATCCTCACGATGAAGATGACATCGGCCACGCCAGACCCTTCGCAGGCCAAGATCATGATGTTTATGAACATCGCATTCATTTTCCTCTTCGCCTGGTTGCCTGCCGGCCTTCTGCTTTACATCACCTTGAGCAACGTGCTCTCGATCGTGCAGCAACTCTATGTAAGGAAACTGATCGGGACATCAGCGAGTACATCGCCGTTAATCAGTTAACGACCTGCCCCTTCCAGCGGCAATTTGGGGGGGATGTATTTCCGTGGTAATTCTTCATGTGACTATTCTTCTAAGAGAGGCGTTATCATGAAACTACGGATTACTCTGGTTGCCACCATTTTTTTTCTGTATGCCTCAATTGCTTCTGCCAACGGACTTTTTGTAGAGGCCGGGCCGGGAGTAATGACCTCACAGGGCAGCACGTACACGGCCGTTCGGTATCAAAAAGAGACCTCCAAGCTTTTCGACACCGACAGTTTTTATGAGCTGTCCTATGCCTCTTGGAACGGTCCGAACGATAATAATGCAATCAGTTTTGCTCGGGGCCTGCGCTGGACCGGTAAGGCGAACACCTATGGCAGCGTTGACATCGGCGTAGGCCATATCAAAAGAACTACGGGTAATCTCGGCACTCCGTTTCAATTTTATCTCAGGTTTGCCTACGGAATCAAGGTGGGAGCCGTCGATCTTTCGCTGGGTTTCGTCCATTATTCGAACGGAAAACTCATATTTGGCTGGGAGGGGCCGAACAACGGCGAGGACTTTCCAACCTTCTCTCTTGGTATAACATTTTAGCGAATAGAGCCCAGAGAAAAGCCAGTACTTATCCTTTCACGCCATAAAATTCCGTCTCTTCATAGGGGTTTCCAGTTCGGTTTTTGTAACCGAGACAAGCTAGACGTCAAACTTGTGGCGGGTTCATGACGGTCTTTTTCGCTGCTCACGGTGCTGCGCACATCATTAGGGCAGCATGAATTTTTTTCGGAAAAACCAGCGGCACATTGAGAAAATCAAGCGCAGATACGGAGAAAAGGATTGTGCTAGCTGATTCCGACAAGCTCGATATCAAACGTTAGGGTCTTGCCAGCAAGTGGATGGTTTGCATCGAGCGTCATGCTTGATTCGGTGATATCGGTCACCGTCACCAGGATGGTCTGATCGTCCATCTGGGTGAGTTCCAGCCGCTGTCCGACCCGGGGGTTCAGATCCGCAGGAAGATGACTCCGGTCCATGGTCACGATCATGTCTGAGCGACGGGGCCCGTATGCCTGCTCCATGGGGATGTTTACTGTTCTTGATTCTCCCGTGTTCATCCCGACCACGGCCTGTTCGAAGCCGGCAATGACTTGACCCTTGCCGAGGACGAACTGCAGCGGATGCCGGTCCCGGGATGAGTCAAACACAGTCCCGTCTTCAAGCTTCCCGGTGTAGTGTACATTTACGGTGTCACCCTGCTTTGCTTGCGTCATCATTTTCTCCTTTTAATCATCATGATAGTAGAGCGGTATGATAAGAACGCTGAATACCTATGTGGCTGAGAGATGAATTGCGTGAATCCAATTTACCTTTTCTTTTCAATTCCTGCAACAATTAAATGAACAGCAGTAGAGGGTTTATTCAGGGCGCCGTCTTGACAATGTCTTGACCGTGATATATTGTATCTTCATCCCTTGGATGGCATGTATGGAAGGAACCGTTGCTATTGAGTATAACTATAAGTCCAAAACATTGCCTCCTGACTGTAGACAGACCTTGGGGAGCAGTAAGCCTGTTCTGCAGCTTCGATGGAAACTGGCCCAAAGGAGAACATGAAAAATGACCGATAAAGAAAAACCCTTACCAAAGCCCCCAACAACCGCCTTCGGCAGAAGAAAACGATCTGAACAGGAAGACCAGACAACACTCATGGCAGATCGCATGGCGGCGGCCATGTCAGAGGGAAAGCTCGAGGAATTTCTCCAGCAGGAAATGCCGGACAATGAATATGCCCGAAACCTTGCAACCATGATGATGGGCATGACGGGGATGATGCCTGCGGGAGGCACTGCGGTTTCATCGAATACGCCAGAGAACAGGGAGCAGCAGCTGTCATCGGAAAAAGAGATTTCAGGTCAAACATCGTCAGCAGAAGAGATACCGGAGGATGTTAAGAAAGCGATACAGGGCGGTGATGTAAGAGAGCTTATGGACCTTCTTCGCCGGGAACACCAGAAACGGAGGCCCGGAGTTGAGACAAAGCCGGTAGACGAAGTTTCCGCACCTCAACCTATTGATCAACCTACGATCGATAAGGAGTTGATTGACGCACTTATCCGGATTGCAACAGACAACAGCGTTACTCTAGACTGGATCATGCTGCGAGCGATCAAACTCTATGTTCAAGAGTACCAGAAGACGGGAAAATTGTAGGAATGAACAGTGTAACTTTTTGACAAAAAAGGAAAGAAGACCTACCGCGAAGTTACAGGGCTAATGGAAAAAGAACAGAAGAAGATTCAAACGGGCTTTTTTGTGTTCTTCGTGTTTCTGTGGCGATCTTTTTTGTTCTGATGTATTCGGATCATCTCATCAAAAATTCCTGCACCTGCTTTTTAATCTCCAGATGGTGCAAGGGGATGTTTGGCACATCCCTGTTTCCCGGAATAGCCAAGACGTGGATAAAAGTCAGCCCTGACCGCGATGTCTGCATCACTTCGACAATCTGTTCTTCGCTCGCCACTTTCATGGTATTCCTGATACCGAACCCCTGCGCCACGTATTCAAGATCTACGCAGGTCCCCGCCAGCGTTGGCTGGTTTCCTGTCGAGCCGTAGGAGCCGTTATCGATGGCGATGATGGTTAGATTGCGTGGCGCAGCAAAGGCTGCCGTTGCAAGGCTGCCGGGATTCATGAGCAGGCTGCCATCGCCGTCGATCACGATGGTTTCTTTAGATGACGTAAGCGCTATGCCTATGCCTATGGGCGTGACCATCCCCATGCTTCCAAGCATGTAGAAATTCGAGGGCTGATGCTTTATGGCATAGAGTTCCTTTGAAGGCCAGCCGAGATTACTGACAACGACTTTCCTGTCAAGGTACGACGCGATCAGCCTGATGACCTCGTACCGAGTCAACTGCGCATGTTGTCTTGATTTTGCCTCCCGCCTTTCGTTCAAAGCCACAGGAGCTTTTGTGTCTTTCGTCCCGCACTCCACACTGGACACTTCGCACTCGGAACCTTCCCATATGGCCGGGCTTAACAGAAAGGCATGGATGCTGCGCTTCGGGTACACGTGCTGAAGTTCCTGCTCCACAATACTGAAATCTTCAGCGCTGTTTATTTCGGCATGAGCGATCCCCGCGCCTGTCAGAATGCCAGGAAGCCTCAGGCCCATGGGGAGCTGGGCCTCAATCTTTTCCTTGTAGATTCCTCTCCGACTCACGAACAGGGCAAGGGGAAGTTCATAGAACGCCGTGAGGGAGAGCAGGGCATTGAGCATGTTCCCGATTCCTGAGCTTTGAACGAACATGGCCGGCCTCCTGCCAGCGAGGGCCGCACCGGCGCAGATGCCCACGCCCTCCTCTTCCCGCGTCAGCGGCAGGTGAGTGAAGGACCGGCCTACCATCTCGAGCAGGATCTTGATCTTCTCGCAGGGAAGAGATGCGGTGAAATCCACATCGTTCTTTTTCAGTATGGCTATCAACTCTTCTTCAGGTCGTGGCACAGCAGGTCCTCGATATCTTTCTCCGTCGCATTCTTTGATATGAACTTCGGAATGACCGTATGAGTCTGTTTATCCTTCCGTAACCGCGCTTCGCCGCCGCCGGTGATGTTCAGAAGGATTGTATCGCTCTTCCCGATGGCGCCTTTCCGCACGGCGTCTTTGAGCACGGCGACGGCGACACCCGATGCGGGGACAAGGTCAATCCCCTCGGTCTTGAGGAACTCGTCCATTGCTGCGTATACCGCCTCGTTCTCAACACCGTACATTCCTCCGCCGGCCGAGGTAAGGGCATCGAACACACCGCCTTGCACCGAATAGGCCGGGTAGCGGGTCGAAAGCACGCGCGTTGTGATGTGGCCGATAAGCTCTGGATTCAGGTCCTCGGGAAAAAGAGACCTGCTACCCTTCTCCCAGGCATGGAGCATAGGAACAAAGGGTAGGTTTTGTCCCAGGTGGAACTTCGGCAGGCGCGTACCGAACCTGCCGTCCCTGATGAACCGCTCTGCCATTTCCCAGGCTCCTACTGCGCCGGTGCCGCTGCCTACGGCCTGGACATAGTGGTCAGGCAGTTTTCCGATCGTCGAGACCGCCTCAAGCATCACGATGCCTAGGCCGTCACGTTTCGCGATATTCTTTACTCCTCCCTCAAACGGGAAGCCCGTGGTCAAGGCGATGCGCTTCGCCACATCGATGGAGTCGGAGTAGTCGCCGTCTCCCACGGCAAGCGTGGGCACCAAGGACGAGCTTTCGAGATACCACATCTCCGTCAGACACATCCGCGGCACGACAATGACCACCGGTAAGCCCTTCTTCGCCGAAAGGTGCGCAAAGGCCCGCGCAGTGTTCCCCGCCGATGCGACGATGAGGCCCCCGACACCGTTCTCCCTGGCGTTCTGGAGCACCACGGCGGCCTCAAACTCCTTGAAGGTACAGGTCTCGAGCAGCGCCCCCTTCTCCGGCCAGTAGCCGTTGAAAGCGATGAAGAGCTGCTTGAGGCCGAGATGCTCCGCAAGACCCAGGGAACGATAGACCAATGGTCCCGGCTGGACGGAATGAGGCTGATGGACCGGAAGCCAGTTGAACCTCCAGACGCCGTTAGCCTCGCTCTCCATGAAGCGACGATCGTGATACTCTGTCACGAGGAGAGCATCCTTACAGTGCTCGCAGAAGGCGCAGAAGGAGTTCTCAAGGATCTTTCCGCACTTCCTGCATCGTATGGAATAATGGCTCATGATGTCTCACCGTCGACAAAGTCTGGAACCCGTATTAACCACGAATGAACACAGTAAAAACTTTCATGCCTGCAAACTGACAAATCGCCATCTTAGATCAAACTTGAAATCAGCTCCATGATGTCGGTGATCCTGATTTGCTTGTCGTGCCCCTGCATGGCCTCGTTCACCTTGGCGTAGCATGCGGGGCAGGACAGGATCAACCGGTCCGCCTTCTTCTTGACCGCCTCGTCGATCGTCAGTCTTCCCATCTTGATGGCGTTCTCATGAAAAACCTTCCGAGCGGCGCCGCCGGAGCCGCAGCAGCGCGAGTTCAGGCCATGCCGCTCGAACTCAAGTAGCGTGAGTCCGGGGATATTTCGGAGCACCTCGCGGGGCTCCTCAATCACTCCCACCCCCCTGCTCAGATAGCAGGGGTCATGGTAGATCACCCGTTCGTGCAGTTCTTTCGAGATACGAAGTTTTCCTCGCTGCATGGCAGCGGAAACGAACTGCGTTATATGCCGAATCGTAAAGGGCAGCTCACGGCCGTAAATCACTGGCCAGTCCCGCGACATGATGTTCACGCAGCAGGGGCACGAACAAACGAGCGTCTTCACGCCCCTGGTCTTGTAACCTTCCACTAGCCGCTGGACCAGGTCCTCGAGCAGGTCGTGCTGACCCGTGATGAATAGCGGGAATCCGCAGCAGACCTCCTCGTCCGGTGGCAGCATGGTGAAGGGCTCGCCTATGGCGTCTAGCACGAGCGCGTCTCCTCGCACCATAGGCTGCGCCTCATAGGCGCCCGTGCACCCAGCGTAATAGGCAACATCCGCCCGGTCAGCCACCCTCGCCTTCTCCGGGAACCAGGGCCGGTAACGATCAGCTGCCGGCTTATCGTAGGGATTGCCGCTGTTCGTAATGGCCTTAGGCAGGTTCGCCTGGATGCCGACGGGGCCGAGGCCCCGCTTTACCATCTCCTTCCTAAGCATGGGCCAGAGCCGTTGCGTGAAGATGCCGACGGGGCAGTTCTGGCCGCAGGCTCCGCAGGTGGTACATTCAAATACTGCCCGGGTGAAATCCTCAAGCAGTTTACGGTCCACCTTGCCCGGCCCGAAGAACCTGGCCTTAAGACCGTCGGAGGCACGGATGAACTCACGGAACATGCGGATCTTCTCCGGTGGTGAAACCGTGGGGTTGCCTGTCACGTCTTGTACCGGGCAGTGCTTCAGGCACTCGCCGCACTGGGTGCAAGCGTCGATTTCAAGGATTTGCCGGGGGGAAAGATCTTCGGTAAATGACCGTTTATTCTTCATGCATCACCAAGGGAAGCCCCAAGTCCCGTTTCCTCGCCTCCAGCATCACCAGCGGAGCGGTCAGGATGTGGGTGGGAAGTAAAGGGACGAGGACCAGGACCAGAGAAAAATGCAGCAAGAACAAGATGCTGTCCGGCACAGCGGCCGTTGTAACGCTCCGGATGCCGATGGTGAACAATTTTACCGCCACGACATCGGTCCTGTACAGCGTAACCATCAGGAGGCCAAGAGAGCTGATCACGAACAGCAGAACCAACAGAACCATGTTGGCAGGCGAAGAATATTTTTCCCGGGCCGAGAACAAACGGACGATGAGGATATAGAGCAGGGAGAGGGGAAGGATATATCCGGCGACCAGCCCGGGAATCTGGAACCACCATACCCACTCCGGGACGGGGAGAAAAAAATAGCGCAGGTGCCGCATTATAACGAACAGGAATGACATATGGAACGTCCATTCGCCAAACCACAATGCGGGATTGACTTTTAAAAGCCTCCAGAAAAGGACCACGTCCCGTGCCGAGATTGCCCATGCCTTGACGGACAATGGCTGCACCGGTTCGACAATAGTAGCGGGCCGTGTCACCGCCTTCCACCAGAGCAGTACATGCAGCAAGAACCGTATCCAGAACGCCGCATACACGCAGTACGCGGCAACGATCAGTATCGTCCCCATGGCCGCCTATTCCCAAAGTAATATTACCAGTTTGACATCCTCCCCGACCTCAAGACCGAGGATTCCCAAATCAGGCTCTACAGCTCCTGAGAGCCAAAACTGATTCTGTTTGCAGATGCGGCAGAGATGTTTGCCGCGTCCCCGGCTCATGGGCTGATGAAGATGGCCTGATATTTCTCCAGGCAAACCAGTTGACTGCAGGCTGTGCCTAACAGCCACTACTCCAAAAACCACCTGTTGGTTTCGGGACACCTTTTATACGTAGGCGCTAATTATGACACCTCAGATCTTTGCTAAACTATTGTTCTTAAGGTTTCCAACGTTGATCGTTGGGTACCGCGAGCATATGCATCGCGAACTGTAGATTTAGTGAAATATATGATACGGCGTCATAGTTACGTCTTTGACGGCAGAAGTTTTACCCGGCAACCTTCTTGCCGGAACCCCATACTTATGGTTTCAAAGAACAAAACAGGGTTTGTTCCCCTGTAGTGCGGTTACCTCAAATGTATGGGATGATTTGTTATTTGTCAAACAGAAAGTAGTGGCATAACAATACATCGAACCATGTTAGGCCGGCGCCTTATATTCCCGCCCTGAAGAGGCGGGGTTTTACGGCGCAAAAAGGATAACACATTGACTTCGTACGGGATAAGGGAAAAGCCACCGATACCGTCATTCCTCCCGGACGAACTCTATTCCAGCATCTTTTGGCACGTTCATGCCCGTTTCCGTCTCAATGGCCTTCAGTATCGCCGACGGCACCGGACAAGCGACGTGTTTGAGGTGCTTCGCCGCGGACAGGTAGATCGGATTATCGCGGAAACCTATGAGCGTAACCCTATGGTCAACGGTCGCGATATCAGCAAGCATTTTCTGCACCATCTCGCAGGCCGTGTCCAGGGATATTGCGACCCTCTTTTCATGTCCTTTCTTGGCCTTTATGGTGATCGTAAAACCGCACGCTCCCGATTTGACGATAACGGTTGTCATGTGTCTCTTGTCCTCGATTCGTGTCCCCTGGAGGGGCGGGAAAGAACGACGTCCGGGGGAATGCCTTCCCGCCCTTGCGCCACATTATCACCAGGAGAGCGTCCGCGGCAATAATTCTGTTATATCCTTTGACGCGGATGCAAAATATCACTCATCAACAGCGGTCACGGAGAGCATAGAGGACCGCTTGTCTCATGTGTAGTTCGCATTCCAAATTTCGTCTACCCTTTGATCTCCACCGTGCTCCCCTTCTTTGCAAAAAGCTCCTTCAAGTTCGGGAACTTGTCCTTCATGTGCGGAATATGCATCGCCTGCATGAACTCCCTCTCGAACAGCGGATCCGTGGCGATCTCGACGAACTCGACCCACCGAGCGCGCTCGTTCGCCTCGCGCCGCTTGTCCCGGTTCAGGAGCGCCATGCGCGAACCGTCTCCGGCCGCGTTGCCCACGGCATAGACCTTGTCGAGGGAACAGTCTGGGAACATGCCGAGCGTCATGGACGCCTCGCGGTCGATGTGGCTCCCGAAGGCCCCGGCGAGGATTACCCGGTCAAGTGTGGTAATACCGAGCCGTTTCATCATGAGCTTCGCGCCGGTATAAAGTGCGCCTTTGGCCAGCTGGAGAGCCCGCACGTCAGCCTGGGTAATCGTGATGTCCTGACCGATGGAAGTTTCGGAAGCCCAGGCGAGCACGTACTCCGGCTTGCCGTCGGCGTCCTTTCGAACGCGCGGTGTGCCCAGATCCATCACGAACCGTCCGCTTTTATCGACGATACCTGCCCTGAACATCTCGGCGACGACCTGGATGATGGCGGAGCCACAGAGGCCTTTGGCGTTCACGTTCTCAATGTGTGTGTGCCAGTCCGCCTTGCCGATGACCTTATAGCGAGGCTCCTTCGTTGCGGGATCGATCTCCACGGTCTCGATAGCCCCTGGCGCTGCGCGCATGCCGAATTTGATTTGGGCGCCTTCGAAGGCCGGTCCCGTGGCGCAGGATGTGGAGCAGACCTTGTTCCTGTTCCCCATGAGCAGCTCGCCATTCGTGCCAATGTCAATGATCAGCACGTTCTCGTCCTGGTTGTAAGGCTCCTCGGCAATTAGCACACCCACGTTGTCAGCGCCCACAAAGCCCGCCTCGATGGGCAGGACGTGGATGTACGCCGCGGGATTGATCCGGAGCCCTAGGTCGCGTGCCTTGAGGTCGAGCGAGCTCTGGACCGCGGGAATGAAGGGTGAACGGCCGATATACTCGGGGTTGAGACCAAGAAAAATGTGATGCATGGCCGTGTTGAACACGATCGTGAGATCATCGATGACATGCCCAGGGTTGGGACCGTCCTTCCTGATCTCGGTCACCACCCGCTCTATGATCTCGTTTAGGCCTTGGATGATCGCCTTCTGCATTGTCTCGAGCCCGCCGGGATTGCTCATTGCGTAGGTGATGCGAGACATCACGTCCTCGCCGTAGGGAACCTGAGGGTTCATCATGGACTCGGTGTTAACCACCTTGCCTGTGCTCAGGTCCGTGAGGTATCCCACGCAGGTCGTGGTGCCGATGTCCACGGCAAGCCCGTAGCTCTCTTCGACGAACCCTGGTTCCACCTTGATGATCTCCTTATCCATCCAGACTGTGACCGTGGCCTTCCATTCGCCCTGTCGCAGGAGATCCTGGAGGTCCTTCAGGACGAGGTAATCGAAGGTGAGCCCCTTGAGGCCGTAGTCATCCTCGAGGAACTTGAGCACTCGCTCCCAGTCTCCCGTCGTCATATCGTGGAGTGTCGGCGGTACGAGGTCCACGTTGTACTTCTTCACCGCCGGATCGAGCTTGATCGTGAGCTCCTTAGCAGCCTTGCGCACCACCTGCTTGCCGGCCCGCGACCGCTCGGGCACGAAAACCTTGATATCGCCGTGTACTTCCGCGGTGCAGGACAGCCGGATCCCGGGCCCGTCCTCGGGTTTGATGTGCTTCTTCTCCGCCTCGGTCAGCGGCGAGAGGTGGGCCATTCCCGAGTCGATGTTGTCCTTCTCGAAGTAGCCTTCCTCGATTCTCACCTTGCACTTGCCGCAGACCTTTTTGTTGCCACAGAGCCCTTCGATGTCAACGCCTAGGGCCTGGGCTGCCTCGAGGATGGTCTTACCTTCCTCGATCTCACCGCGCCTGCCCGAGGGCTGGAAAATGACTTTATGTTTCTTCGACATGCTTCCTCCCGATGGTAAGGACAAATCTGCAATGGTTAGCCACAGATAAACAAAGATGATACTAAGGATTCCCGCTTATGCGGGAATAACATTTTCTTTTCGGCACTCAGTGTTCCGCATTCTTCCTGTCAGAGTTTCTTCTTCCATATGGGCAGATGTTGATGCATAGCCCGCAATTGGGTTTGTTGTCCGTCGCCCTCTTCGCCGCCTTATGACTCCTGCAGGCATTGAGCTTTACCAGTTCCACGAAAGGCGATGACCGCGACCATTTCGACCCGATTATGGCCTTCGAAGGGCAGTGCTCAATGCAGAGCATGCACTCTCCGCAGAGGCAGCGTTCGACGGGCACGTCCGGCCTGAGCCGGGCATCCGTCAGCACCGTGGCCAGGGACAACCGCGGCCCGTAGCGGGGGCTGATGAGAAGACCGTTCTTCCCGATCCAGCCCAGCCCGGCCGACGTGGCGGCCATCTTGTGATTGAACAGGGAGTAGAGCTTCGATATGAACGTGTCCTTCTTGCGGTCCGAGTCTGGCGGTATGGCCAGCGTCCGGTGTCCCCGGGCCTTCAGGAACCGGACGGCGCGCTTCTGGAGACTAACGAGCAGGCTGAGGGTGTCCTCGTTCAGCTTCCGGTCCACGCCGATGGACACCGCCCGATCCAAGTGGCTGATCTCGCCGCTCAGGTACCCCCGGAGGCCGGCGATTCCCACAACCGTAGCGCCGTGGTCCAGCAGCTCCCGCTTTAGTGAGGTCTTCACTTCGCCTTCTTGGCTTCTACCTCATCCTTCATCTTCTTGAGGGACTCTATCATGTTGATAGCGTCCTTCAATGCGTTGGTTGCGTCCTTTGCATATCCGTCTGCGCCGTATTTGTCCGCCACGTCCTGCGAAACGGGAGCGCCGCCGATCATGATCTTTACATTGGGATTTCTGGTCCGGAGGTCGTCGATCACTTTCTTCATTCCCGTCATGGTAGTGGTCATCATGGCCGAGAGGCAGACAAGGTCGGAATCGGTCCGGAGCTGCTCCTGCACAAACTTGTCGAGCGGCACGTCCCTGCCCAGATCATAGACCGTGAAACCGGCCACGTCGAACATCATCTTCACGATATTCTTGCCGATATCGTGAACGTCACCTTCCACGGTCCCGATCACGACCGAGCCCTTCACCCCCAGGTCCAGCTGTTTCACATGGGGCTTCAGGATGTCCAGGCCGGCGTACAGCGCGTCGGCGCACATGAGCAGTTCGGGCACGAAGTATTCCTGCGCCTCGAACATTTTTCCCACCTCCACCATACCGCTTACCAAGCCGTTAAAAATGGCGTCGTTCGCTTCCATGCCAATGTCCAGTGCCTCCTGGGCTGCTTCCTTGGCCGTATCCTCGTCGTACTGGATCACGGCGTTCCGCAGTTTCGCCAAGAGCTCCGTCTTTTTTTCTTCCGTAACCATAGGATCACCTCCGGTAATTTTTAACTTCGTCCATCATGGCCTTCATATTGTCCGGCGGCACCGTCGGCCAGATGTCGCAGCCGGGCCAGACTGCGCTCACTCCGTCATCCATGCATTTCTTTATGGTCTGGCGCACCAGGTCCGGCGTGCCCGCAACCAACACGTTGTAAGGGTCGTAGTTCCCGAAGACCAGCGCCTTGGGGCCAAGCTTCTTGCGTGTCTCAGCAACATCGTTCTTCTGGTCCACGCTGATCGCCTTCGAACCGCTCTCGGCCATGAACGGGACGATGTCGTTGGTCTTGCCGCAAATGTGGAGCACGCTCGGAACGTTCAGTTTTTCGAATATCTTTTTAAGGTAGGGCAGGATGAGGCTCTTGAACACCCGCGGGCTCAGTACGTCCGATGTCGCCCCCATTTCCCGCACCGTTATGAAGTCCACGCCGACCTGTTCATACTCCTTCGCCACCTGGATGATCACGTCCGCCATCTGATCGAGGAGCTTCCCAATCTTGTCCGGCTTTTTGAAGGACAGTTTCAGCAAGTCGTTCAGTTCCATGATTTGTCCGGCCAGCGTGAAGGGCCCGAGCACGTAGGAACCAACTGGCGCTTCGCTGCCGATATCCTTCTTAAGCAGCTTGATCGTCTCCTTCATGAGCGGCACCCTTCCGCGCTTTGTGAGATCGGAGGGTAGGGAGATGTCCAATTCCGCTTCGTTGTGGATCAGCTTCTTCTTGATCGTGGGGTATAGCAGGTCCTCGGAATGGGCATACACGTTAATCTCGCATCCCATAGCCTCGGCCTCAATGCAGAGGTCGAAGGGGGCCACGCCGCATTCGAACCCGAAGAGCTTGTAGGTCGATGCCGCGGCCGCGGCCATCATCTTCGCGTCGAGATGCGTCGCCGCAAAGTTCTGCCCCAGCCCCTTGAGACCCTCGGTAGTCACATTGCCCATCCCGCTAAAGCAGGGAGGCCGGTCGATCTCTTCACCGGCGAACATCTTCAGTACCCGTTCTCTCGCGCTCATTGTTGCCATAGATCCTCCTTAGTGCAGATCGAAAGTCAAATACAAGTCTTTATGTAGCTACGCGTGCCGACTTCCTTGGAACACATTGATGAAATCGGACAACCGTCTGACTCTGGTTCTTAGCTGTGAATCTGCGAAGCAGACCTGTGGTTACCTCGGAACTTTTCTTTTTCTATTTCCTCGCCGCCCCCGACGTCAGCTTGCCCAGAAAGTCGCCGAAGTACTTCTTGATCGGGATATTGGGGTTGTCGGGAATCCTTTTTGTTTCGTCATACAGCAGCGTTGTAAGAAGGATATGCGCTGCGGCTACCGCCGGGAAGATGCGCGGGGCCGTAACGATAGGGCCGTAGAAATTGAAATCGCTCCAGATCACCGATGCCATGCCCTGGACGACGGCGTCCATGGCCTTGAAACCATCGAGGCTCCAGATGGCCTTCGCATCCTTCCACATGTGCGTGCCGTTCGAGTAAGCGCCGCCGCAGGGAAGCCCGAGCTTCTCCTTGATTAAGCGGTTGGCAACGAGCGAGAACGATGTTGCAGGCAGATTCATGACTGAGGTGTCGACGATGACGGTTTCGAAGCTGTCAGCGCCCTGGGCAAGAATCTTTTCCAATGACTTCAGGCGCCCAAGGGGCGACTGATCGGTGTCGTCGAAGGCCTGGACCACCACATGCTTGATACCGAGGTCTTTGAGTTTCTGGACCTGGCCCTTGATGTCCTTGTCCCAGGGGGTGATGCTGTTGTACAGGAACTTGTCCTGCAGTCCCAGTTTCGCCACGTACTCTGTGGCCTCGGCTCTCTTCTCGGCGACCCACATGTCGATGCCGAATGGCATAGTGGTCGTTTCACGGTAGAAGTCGATGTAGATCTTCGCCTCATCCGGGGTGTTTGCCACCATGGCCACCATGGAAGGAATTCCGGTGGAGCTTGAAAGTTCTTCCTGCTTCTTGATGAGTTCTGCAGCTTTCTGGCGGTCGAAGTTGCCTTTCCGGTCTGTAACGATCCGGTCCTTGTTGTGAAACATGGATGCAATCAACAGTGGCGGGTTCTCACCGGGCTGCCCGCCGACCCGGATCCCGTCGAGTACATATACCTTCTGATCGCGTTCAAACCGAAACATAACCGCTCCTCTTTTTTCTTATCCGGACAAGCGCCAAAATATGTGGGACAGGCCGGAGCCAAATGCGTGATTATGAACTGCACGAATTATACGAATAACAGGCATGAAACCCGGAATCTGTTATTGTAAATCCTCCCTTTATGTGGCCTTCGTTATAGCTGTTGGTAGGTCTTTCTTGTTTTTGATCCCAAAAGTCAATTTGTTAGTCGCTAACGCTTAAGAATGAATGTATGAGTCAGAATCGGGGGAGTTTTTTGACGCTCCCCCGTCAGAGCATTTAAAACACGCCATGGTCAAACTTCGGCTGCGGCAGGTATTCCCATTTCTCGCCTTTGCGGTACTTCGCCTCGATGTCAAGGCATTTCAGGGCGTACTCAAAGGCGTAGGGAATGCCGGGCCCGCCGGGCACGAAGCCCGCGAGGATCATGCCGACCGAAGCTGCTTCGAATATCTCTCCCGTGGTCGCGCCCGCATTGATCGCGGGGATCACGTGGATAATGCAGCGAGGCGAGCAGTATCCCACGCCGCCGGACATGAACATCAGCTCTTTCACTTTGCGGGAAAGGGCCCCATCGCCGAAGATGCTGGCGTAGAAATCGGCGAAGGTCCTGCCCGGTTCCGGTGTCACGGTGTTGATGATCTGGAACATTCTCGGCACAAACCCGCACTGCTTTTTCATGTACTCGTTCACTTCTTCCACTGTCATCTTCTTGTCAGCCATTTTTTCCTCCTATTGCCCGGAAGCTTTCTGCGCCCGGGAAAACAGTTTTTTCATCTCGTACAAAATACCCACATTTAGAACCTCCTCTCACTACACCTGGTACCGGCTCACCTCCTTTGTTCATAGTTTCCATTCCCGCGCGACCTGAATGAACTTCTGGATATTCTCGTACGGGACGGTTGGGGGTATATCGCACCCCGGCATAAGCACGAAGCCGCCGTCGGTACCAGCGGCCTTGATGATATCTTTGCAGCAGTTCTCGACGTCTAGGACAGAACCGTTGAGCATGATCTTTACGGGATCCACGTTCCCGCCAAAGCACATTTTGCCGTGGAGCGTCTCCTTGGCCTTGGCGATGTCAGTCTTGTGATCGAGGCTGATGCAGCTAGCGCCGGTAAGCGGGAACAAGTCCAGTCGGTCCGTCGTGTTGCCGCAAATGTGCACCAGCGTATGGACGCCTCGGGCCTTCGCCCAATCGGTGAACTTCTTGAGATAGGGCACGGCGAACTTCTCGAACTGTTTCCGGGAAATGAGATCACCCGACGCCGTGGGGTCCGCGAGACTGATGACCTCGAGCGTTTTGTCGGCAACGATGGGCTCGTAGAGGTGGATTAGTACGTCCGTGGCGAAATCCACAACCTTCTCCACGAAGGCGGGCTTCTTGAACGTGGCCTTCATCATAGCCTCTTCCCCCACCAGCCGCGCACCGAGGGTGAAAGGGCCCCAGGCCGTCATCGTCACAGCGTAGGTGTCGCCGATCTTCGCCTTCGTTAGGCGCAGGGCCTTCTTTACGGTGTTGATGACCTCGTCCTTGTCGAGGTCGCTGATTCTCAGCTTTGCGAGGTCCTCCTCGGAAGAGACGAAATGGCCCTCCAGGTCAGGCGCGCCGATTTCCCGCCACTTTATTTTCCCACCCAGGGCCGACGCGTGAAAGTTGTTGTAGCCCGAGCCCGGATAGACGATGTCACACTGGAGCTTCCCGCTCATGTCGACGAGCATAGAGGTCATCTTGTCGGCGTCCCGTGAAAGGGCCTCGAACGATGTGCCCCACCCCTTGATGCTCCACATGCCTGCGCCAAACAGGGTCACTGGAAGCCTGTCCGGCTTGCCCCCTTCGAATGCCTTGAAAATCACTTCTTTCGGTTTCATAGCATCTCCCTTCGCATAATGAGATATCACCTAGTCAGACTGACATGACATGGATAGTTCGCTTGAACTCCTCAAGGTCGACGGGTGTTTTGACGGCCTGTGTATATTCCTTGCCGCAGTTTTTCCCTACGAAAAGGACAGGCATGCCAGGCACAAGGGTCTTGATGATTTGCACCGCGTCCTCGGCAGAAAGACCAAAGGGTTCCGAATCGACGATGATGAAGTCATACTGCCTGAGCATAACCATCTGGACAGCGAGGGCAGGGTGTTCTACTGTTTCCACGTCGTACCCATCATCTCTTAGAATGCAGTAGAGGTTTTTAATCAATATGGGATTGGAGGAACAAAGAATAATTTCTTTCATGACAGGAGAGTCTCTGCATTTGCGATGCCAGATTAAAGGGCTGACCGGTGAGGCCGCCATCAGCAATGCTGATGCTTGTCCCGCATAAGCAGGGGATCACACAGAGCTGGATGCTGGCAGTCTGCGCGAGACTGAAATCACCGGAAATTCGGAGGTATTCTGTCCCTCCTTCTTGCTCTGAACGCCTAAGATGCATGTTCAATTATCAAGAGCACAGGAGTTACGACATTGCACGCGAAGCTTAAAGCTATAGATTGAGATTATCTTTAATTGTAAAGTAGATGAAAAATTCCCCATCGTCTGTGGCATTTTTCCTCACCCGTAGGAAGGTGATGAGGGCATTGTTCTTTCATCTATCGTCTTTCTATTCGAAGCGCTTTCAGTATCTCACTTACTGAATCGGTACGGTTCATGGTGTAAAAGTGGAGGTAGTTTACGCCATTCTTTATGAGGTCCTCGCACTGTTTCACCGCGTATTCGACTCCCAGCTTCCGCATCTCCTCGGGCATGTCCATTACAGGCTCCATTCTGTCTAGAACTTTCTTCGGTACTGAAGCATTGCAGAACGCGGCAAGCTGTACGATCTTTTTGCAGTCGACGATCGGCATGATGCCCGGGAGGATGGGAATCGTGATGCCGAGCTTCGCAGCCCGGTCGAGAAAGTCGTAGTAGTAGCGGTTGTCGAAGAACATCTGGGTGATCCCGAAGTCCGCCCCCGCGTCGATCTTTTGCTTCGTATATTCCATGTCCTTCTTGATGCTCGGCGACTGAGCGTGTCCTTCGGGATATACAGCCACAGCGATGGAAAAATAGTCATATTTCTTGACGAAATCAACAAGGTTCCAGGCGTATTTGAACTCTCCCTGTGTTGGGTCGAAGTCAGGTCGGTTCATCGGTGGATCGCCTCGCAGGGCTAAGATGTTATCAATTCCGTTGTCCTGATACTCCTTGAGAAGTACACGCATGGACATCTTCGTCGCGCCAATACAAGTAAGGTGCGACATGACCGTCAGGTCCGTTTCTTCTTTGATCCATTTGAGGGTGTTGAGCGTCCGTTCCCGAGTTGTTCCGCCTGCTCCATAGGTAACGGATACGTAGAGGGGGTCAAAGGCCTTCAGCTCATTCACTACCTTCATGAAGGCACCTTTCCCCTCTGGGGACTTGGGTGGGAAAAATTCGAGAGATATCCCCTGCCCTCGCTCTTTAAATTTGTCGCTGACATTCATGGCCGTTTCCTTAAACATATTATCCCTCTTTTATAAGGACATGTCTCCATCGTTGTGGTATGGTCCCGCACTATGGCATCATCATTGCAATATTCCAAGTAAGGAAATACTATTTTCTGCGTAGGCGCAAAGAACGCGAAGAAGTTCTTGAATCCGTGGTTTTAAACTCCATAAACCTTTAGGACCTTGGCGCATCGCGCTGTGGATGAATTCGAGTTAGAGAAATGGGCTGGTATTATGAAGACAACGGTGGTGTGCGGCTTATTGGGGTCAGGTAAGACGACGTTCATCAGGAACTTCGTGAAAGGCATGACAGAGAAGGTCGTGGTGCTGGTGAATGACTTCGGCACTGCCGGTATCGATGGCGAGATCTTTTCCGCAGGCGGCATAGAATCCATCGAGCTCCCGAGCGGATGCGTGTGCTGCACGCTCAAATTCGATTTGATCACGACGATCCAGAAGGTCGTTAAGGAATTCTCACCGGAACATCTGTTGATTGAGCCGAGCGGCGTGGCATCGCCCTCTGGCGTTCTCGAAGCACTAGCGAGCGCTGGTGCCGCCTTGGCAAGCGTGGTCGGCATCATCGATGCCACGGAATTCACGGAGCTCTACGATTCAGGGCTGTATGGCCGTTTTTTCGAGGACCAGATCACGTGCGCCGACGTTATCTTGGTCAACAAGACGGACCTTGCAAGGGAAGAGATGACCGTCGAGGCAATCAGGCGGATCGAATCCATCAACCCCCAGGCAGTCCTGTTCCGCACTGTGAATGCTGAAATTAGGGAACCCATGCCCGAGATACCACATATGGCAAGAGAGCAGAGAAGCCACCATGCTCATTTCAATTTTAGTACTATGACAGTCAGACTGGGAAAGGCCTTGGATTTCGCTTCCTTTAATAAGCGGTTAAACGAATTGGCTCGGGGAAAGTACGGAACCGTGGTGAGGGCAAAGGCTCTGGTTCAGACAGAGAAAGGTCCGTATCGATTCGATATTGTTTTTGGAAAAGTGGATAGTGCTCCCTTTGAGAGGGATATTGAGGACAGCAGAATTGTAATCATTGGCGAGGGATTGAAGCAAGAGGCTTTTCGGAGCACAATTAGCTGATCCCGTATTTTTTTAGTTTGAGATAAAGGGTCTTCCGGTCAATACCGAGGAGCTGGCTCGCCTTGGACTGGTTGTTGCCTGCTTCTTTCAGGATCCTGAGGATATAGGCTTTCTCCATCTCTTCGAGGGAAGGGTTGGTACCCAGTTCCGCTGCGGATGCAGAGGATGGGATGGAGAGGTCAATGGCTCCGATGCGATCGGATTCGCAGAGGATCACTGCCCGCTCCACCACGTTCTCGAGTTCTCGTACATTGCCCGGCCAGTGATACCCAGCCAGCAACTCAAGCGCCTCAGGTGTGAAATCCGTAATGGTTTTGGCCAATTTATTCGCGTATTTCTTGAGAAAATGCCGCGACAGTTCGGGTATATCCTCTTTTCGCTCCCGGAGCGCAGGGATCGTGAGGTTAATCACGTTTAAGCGGTAGAACAGGTCCTCCCGGAATTTTCCCGTTTTGATCATGTCCGTGAGATCCTTGTTCGTGGCTGCGATCATGCGCACGTCCACGGAGAGAGTTTTATTCCCGCCCACCCTCCGGAACTCGCCGGAATCGAGGAACCGTAGAAGCTTTGCTTGGAGCCCGATGGGCATCTCGCCGATCTCGTCAAGAAAGAGCGTTCCCTTGTCCGCCACTTCAACAAGACCGTGCTTCATCTGGTAGGCGCTGGTGAAGGCGCCCTTCTCGTGACCGAAGATCTCTGACTCGATGAGGTTCTCCGACAGGGACGCGCAGTTCAGGGCGATGAAGGGTAATTCCTTCCGCGTGCTGAAGTGCCAGACGGTGTTTGCCACGAGTTCCTTGCCTGTCCCGCTTTCGCCCTGGACGAATACCGGTGAGTCGGTGGGCGCAACCTTCTGGATAAGCGCAAGGATGTCACGGAGCTGTTTGGACCTGCCGACGAATTCGAATGGAGACTCTTTCCGGACCAGCTCCTGCTCCAGCAGCTTGCTCTTGACGCTCAAGCGGCTGTATTCGTAAGCCCGATCGATCACGATCACCAGTTCGTCCAGCTTGTACGGCTTGGTGAGGTAGTCGTAGGCCCCATTTTTCATGGCCTCGACTGCCGTCTCGACCGTGGCCTTGCCTGTAAGGACAATGATCGCCGGAGTTCCCGAGTCTTCCTTCAGCTTTTTCATGAGCGATATGCCGTCAATGCCAGGCATGACAACATCCAGGAGTATCACGTCGAAAGATTTATCGTGAAGGAGGCGCAGTGCCTCACTACCGTCGGACGCAACCTCGACAGCATAACCTTTTCGGGCAAGTTCTTTCTTCAGGAGCCTTCTGAACGGCTCTTCGTCATCGACGACGAGTACATTGATCATAACGAAATATCATCTGCAGCTCAGACACCAGGAGCTGCAAGAAAATCCTTAAACTTTTATTATTAAGGCTCTTAAAAACCTTTGCGTACCTTGCGTTTCCGCGGTTCGCGTTACTCTTTTTTACACCTTGCATAGGACCGTCGGCAGAGTGATGACGAAGGTTGCGCCCTTCTCGGGTTCGCTTTCCACATCGATAGTGCCGCCGTGCTCTTCCACGATTTTGTGACAGATCGTAAGGCCAAGTCCCGTGCCTTCACCAACAGGCTTGGTGGTGAAGAACGGATCAAAGATCTTGTCTATGACATCGCTGGGGATCCCCGTGCCCGTGTCACTGACGGACAGCCGGATTCGGCTCCGATACCCCTTGACTCCCTGTTCCTGTGAGGTATCGTCCAGCTCAGTCTTGATGAAGATGTTTCCGCCCTCGGGCGTGAAGTAAATGGCGTTCAACAGGAGGTTCATGAGGAGCTGTCTGAGGCTGCCCGCATCGGCATAGATTTTCGGGACATCGCGGTTCAAATTGAGTTCGATCGTGTGCTTCAGCCGGGCTGTCCGGTGCTGGAGCAGGAGGAGCACTTCCTTGATTAGCTCGTTAATATCGATCTCGCGGAAGGTGCCTCCGGACGGACGTGCGAACTCAAGCAAGCTCCTGAGGATTGTTTTACAACGGAAGATTTCATTGTGGATGGTCTTGAGATACTCGGGAAAGTCCTCGAATTCCCGGATGCCGACAAGCGACTTATCTCGGGCCCGGTCGAGGAGTGCTTCGGAATAGCCCGCGATGATCCCCAGAGGGTTATTGATCTCGTGGGCGATACCCGCAACGAGCGTGCCTAGGGAGGCGAGTTTGTCCGACCGGATGAGCTGCTGTTCGAGCCTCTTCTGCGACGTCACGTCCTTGAGGTAGTGGACGATGGCATAGAGCCGACCCTCCTCGTCTATTAGCGGATAAGCCCAGAAATGGAAGATGCTGCCGATGCCGTTTTTCAGCTCTTGGAACGAAGGCCTCTTGCACGAGAGTGTTTCGGAACAGAGACAACCGCCGGTCAGCACGATACCGATCCTCTCGAGGATCTCCGCGCAGTGCTTGTCTGTGATCTCCGTCTTGGAAAACCCTGTTCTTATCAACAGGGTGTGGTTCGCGCGAATCACCTGCTGCCGTCCGTCCTCGATCCAGACCATATCGGTGATTGCGTCGAAGGTACGCTCCCACTCCTTCTTCTCCTTCGAGATCTCTTCAAATAGGAGCGCATTCTCGAGAGCGACGGCAATGTGCTTGGCCACGGGGAGCAGAATCTCGAGGTCCTTCTCCGTGTAGTGTGAAGGCTTGGTGCTGTCAAAATTAAATACTCCGAGCATACGGTCATGGAACAAGGGAATGCTGATCGTCGAACGGATACCCTCGCGCAAAAGATTCCTGTCCAGGGCAAAAGCCGTGTCGTTCAGATCGTAGCTGATCCAGGGCTTGTTGTTCCGCACAACCCAGCCGGCGCTGGTCCCCTCAATCGGGGCCTTCACTCCTTTTTTCATCACTGTCTTCATCTCAGTGTCCAGGGCGAAGATCAGGAGATTGTCGTCCTTTTCGTTATAAAGCAACAGGCTTGCCCTGCTGTAGTTGATGATTTTCCGCAGCTCGGAGACGACCATCCGGAAGATGGTCCCGATGCTCAGACTGGAATTGATGATGCTGCTTAGCTCGTTGATCAGCTCACCCTGCGTGGTCCTCTCCCGGTGCAGCCTGGATCCGGTATCGGCAGACGCGGCCTTTTGGCCCGGCGCATCACGGACCGCGACAAGCATCCTATCCGGTCGATGGTTTCTAATCGGAATAACAGCTATCCGGGACGCCAGGGGACTGCCGATCTTGGGGAAACAGAAGGAGCGAAGGGACGATGAGGCTTCTCTCTCAGTCGCGGCGTTTGCGGATGGAGAAAGGGCAGTGGACTCGCGCTCCCGGAGAATATTGTCAAGGGATATGAATTTATCGATATTCCGGCCGATAACCTCAGCGCGATCGTAATCGAAGAACGCGTGTACATTGTCATTACAGGATAGGATGGTCCATTCTTTGTCGACAATGAAGGCAGGCATGCTGAGAACATCGAGCGCTCTCAATAACTCTGAACTGTCCCTGTCGATCATGATCTTCATACATCATTATCTTAACACACTGCACCTGCTCCATCAACAGGAAAGCTGCCGCATCACGGCACTTGACTCCGACGGTCATGGCGATTATTATGTTTAAAAGAAACTGCACTCTATCTGCGAGGATCAGCATAACCGATGAAAATCAGGATTGGACATCTCTCAACCTTCTACCACACAGCGATTTTACTGATGGCTAATGGCGACACGGATTCTCGAGTTGGTGCAGAGATAGAATGGAAGCTCATGGGCACCGGCCCAGCGATCATGAAGGCCTTCGGCAGGGGCGAACTTGATATGGCGTACATCGGACTACCGCCCGTTATCATCGGCATAGACCAGGGGATCAAGGTGACCTGCGTGGCAGGCGGACATGTGGAAGGTACAGTCATGGCGGGAAAGACGCAGTGGATAGGATTTCCGGAGACCGAGGACCTGGGGATGATACTAGGGCAGTTCCGGGGGCGCAGAATCGGCGTACCCGGAAAGGGTTCCATCCACGATGTTATATTATTTGACTGCATTGAACGATTCGGCTTCGCACGGGAAATCGAGATTATCAATTATCCTTGGGCGGATCTGGTGACCGAGGCTGTGGTCAAAGACGACGTATCCGCTGCCATGGGCACGCCCGCCCTTGCTGTCGCGATCAAGCGTTTCGCCGGCGGCAAGGTGCTCTATCCGCCGTCAAGGCTCTGGCCCGATAACCCAAGCTATGGAATTATCGTGGACAACGGATATTTAACACGGGAAATGAAGACGGTAGAGAAGTTTCTCGGACTCCACGAGGAAGCAACGGAATTCATCAGGAAACGTCCAGCTGACGCGGCACGGTTAATCGCCGATTATGTCGGCATCGTTGATGAGCGCTTTGTTCTGGACACGCTCATGCTTTCCCCAAAGTACTGCGCCCAGCTTACCGAAGGCTACCTAAAATCGACCATGAAGTTCGTTACGGTTTTAAAGAAACTCGGATATATTAGATCAGAAATAGCGGAGGAGAAAATATTTTCACCCCACCTGATCGCCCGGATTCATCCAGGGCGGGATCATTACAACGACGGGATCGACGCGGTACGTGTGGCTTTGTAGCGAGAAGGGTCTGGTTACTTCTCTTGCAAGCCCGAAACAGGATAATAATCGCCGTGACCCGGGAAAATGTACCCGTGCCCGCCGTGAATCCTCAATGCTTGGTCAAGAGAGAGCATCATTTCTTTTAATGCCGCGGTCTCTTCTTTATAGACCCGGGAATCGCTGTTCGGGCTTGTGAGCAGATACCGGTAGATGCCCAGGTGCTCTTTCTCCTCGGGAGAGAGGCTTCGCACGTTGAGGAGAAAGTCCGAGGTAAAGAGCAACCCGAATTCCCGGTTCAGGTAAAAGACAAGCCCGGGCGTATGACCGCCGTGGCTTTCGAGCACCTCGAACAGGAGAGGACCGACCTTAAAGGTATCGATGATCCAGAATGATCCTATTTCTTCTCGCTCGTTAGTGGAGAAATGGCGCGGCCGGGAGGGGAACCGGCACTCTGTAAATTTGCTTGAAAGCCGGGTGTAGTACTTGTTCAGGTTCAGGAGGCTGCCTGAAATCCCGTGCGCCCGATTCATGTGCGTGATGACATCGGCGCTGCCCGGGTGCATGAAGACCGCAGTCCCGAACTCCTGTTCAAAATATCCGGACGTGCCGACGTGGTCCGTATCGGGATGGGTGACGTAGATCCTTCTAACCCATGCCGGGTCCATCCCCAGATTCCTGATCAGCTGCTTGATGTCCTTGTAATATATACCGTGGCCGGCGTCGATCATGGTCAGGTCGTCGCCGTCGCGCAGCAGATAGAAATTCTCGCTCGATGGCAGCCGGAAACCGTAGAGGGTCACCCAGTTGTGGAATCGCAGCGGCGGCATCGCCATTGCCGAGAAATATTCTCCGGTCTGGCTCCGCGTGCGCGACGCGAAAGTAAGAACTTTCTCGAACACGTCGCCTGCCTCAAGGTTGTTTCCGGCTTCTGCAGTGAAGTGTACCAGGTCCTGGTATAGCTCCCGGGATGATTCGACGAGGGATTTGATCTCCACGACATCGCTTGACGGGAGGAGCTTTTTGAGACGGAGGAAGAACTTCTCCACCATCTTGAGACCGATGATATGCGCAGCCTCCTGCTCGTTGCTGCCCCGGTACACGACGCGGTAGTGATATCCATCTTCATTAACGGCCTGCAGGAGCGCGTTGACCTCCTGCGGGTTTGCCGTGGCCATAACGATGTCAGCGGATTCGGGGTCGATATCTTCGTCGTAAAGCATATAGATGACGTTTGCGTCGTGTTCGGCGAGGAGCCGGGCAAAAGAGGCGAGGGAACCGGGCCTGTTGACCAGCCGGACCTTAATTTCGAGTATGCTTTCAACAGCTGTGACAAGCACCTCGTCCGGTCCGCCCCGCACAATCTCGAACCCGTACTGGTTCTCCTGAAGGGATTGCAGGAGTGCGCTGAGGCTGTTTTCTCCTTCGAGCTGCACCTCAACGGCAACACGGCTGCTGTCCGTTGAACGGTCATAGTGAAAGAACGAGATGTTCCCGCCGACATGGGCGATGGCGGTGGCGAAGCCGGCTAGAGAACCGGGACGGTCGGGCAGGTAGATGCGGAATTTGACGAGGAGTTCATCCGGTAGCGGAGAGTCCTGCTCGGCAGACGGGCGGACCGGACGATACACCTTGAGCGGTGTCGGCGCACCCTTATCGCTATTGTTCATGGTTACCTCAAGCTTCATTGAGAGGGCTTTTCTATGATTTTGCCCCCGGCCTCTTTCCATGCCGCAATGCCGCCTTCGATATATTGCGCCTGGATGTTCCTGCTCAAGAGCTGGTCGAGGACCATATTGCTGACCGAACCGCCGCGCACACAGTAGATTACTATTTCTTTGTCCTTCGGCGGGTCCCTCCTCCACGCGCCCACTTTTTCCGGGTCGTACCACTCGGCAGCGAAAAGAACTTCATGGTCAGCATCATAATCTGCTTTCCTCCGAACATCGAGAATGGTGATCTCTTGACATGATTCGAGCATAGACCTAAAGTCATGGGACTTGATAGTCCTGTTTATGGAGCGCTCCTACATCCCGTTTAGCCGGTTTTTCGTCAAAAAGAGCCTGATTTTCTTATTGCCCTCTGAAGCGATAGTTTGTATTATATCACCGCTTGCAAAGATTATGAATAATTTCATTCCGGCAATATGTGCCATGCATAGATGTTAGTTCCAATGGGTGCGGTAAGGATGGTCAGACGTATTATTTTGCTTCTGTGTTGTACATTGGTACTTTCCTCCTGCGGGACGAAGCGGACGAATGTTGCTAGATCTCCGGAAGCCACGCGGCCGGGAACCAAGGCATCGCAGAGACCATACGTAGTATATGGTCAGCGATATGAGCCGCTCGAGAGCCATGAAGGGTTCGTACAGACAGGGGTCGCAAGCTGGTATGGAAAGGATTTCCACGGTAAGACCACGAGTAACGGTGAGATTTATGATATGAACGCAATGACAGCGGCCCACAAGACCCTGCCGCTTGGCGTGTACGTAAAGGTATACAATCGGGACAACGGGCGGGAGGCAATCGTCCGTGTCAATGATCGGGGGCCTTTCGTAAAAGGCAGGATCATAGACCTCTCCTATGGCGCGGCGAAAAAGCTGGGTATCGATGTCGCTGGCACCGCGCCTGTTCGGATCGAGGCGTTAGGGTACCGGGTAAGTGGTTCGGCAGGCCGTGAGGAATATTCAAGCCAGGTTAACTATGATGCTGGAAACTATACTGTTCAGGTGGGCGCTTTTAAGGACTATCAGAATGCGGTGAGATTATATGAGGAGATGAAGAAGGCTGTCGGGTTCTCAGAAATTCATCCCGCAATGGTTTATGGTGAATTATTTTATCGTGTCTATGCAGGCAAGCATACGTCGTTGAAGTCGGCAGAGGCGGCGGAGACGAGTTTTTCCGAGAATGGATATCCGGGGAGTTTTGTAGTATCGCTTGATTGATCTAGCATAGAGCTCTTCCGTCATTGCTTGCTATCCGCAAAGTATCTATGGCCCGAGGTTAACAAGATTAATAAATCCAGCTGCGTTCACGTTTCCGAAGCCTGAGCTGACAGAGAAATACAAAGATCCGCCAGAAATAAATATCGAACAAGTCTCAAGCGTCGTGCCTGCAAAGCTAGTATTATTGTTTACTCCTACATCGGCAATCTTGTTTTGCAGCTTTCCGCAACTTGCCAGGTTTATTCAGCATTTCCACCAAAAGCACATCAAGCTTCCAGATCTCAGCAACTAGAGGCGAAAGCGCCTTTTTTGCCTTCGCGTTGCTGCCCGTTGTCAGCGTGAAGTTTGCCTCATCCTACATGCCGCAGGCGTACATTTTGCCAATATTCATTTGTGCATGTGCGAGGCTGGTGGTATTTTCTGACAGAAGTCCAACCGTGTCCGGCATCATAAGATATGCTCTTTTACTTTTTTTGTCTTTGTCTTGGTCGTTCCCTTTCAAATAAATATTAAATTTTCTTTCGCTGTGCGGGTCGCCTGAAGATTCAAAAGGCCATATGACTCAATGAGGACTTGCAACAGGAAGGGGCAATAAGGACTAAGGACAAGAAGGATGAATAAGGCGATTCCATTTTATAAAACAAAAGCATAAAGGAAGGACTACATATACGCACGACGATATTGCAGCTATTGGGCAAATATAGTGGCAGCGTGGACAATTATTACGCGCTGGTGCGTTTTTTTAGGATTGTTCACACCACACCCGGGCATTCTGGAACATTCTAAGCCAGGGAGATGCGGGGAGCGATTTCTTGAGATCTTCGGGCAGCCATCCCCATTGCCAAGTGAGCACAGTACGCTCAGGGTGCGGCATCATGGCAAGGTGGCGGCCGTCGGGTGAACAGAGACCCGCAATGCCGGCTGGTGAGCCGTTGGGATTGAAGGGATAAGCTTCGGTGATTGTGCCGTCGTCGTCAACGTACCTGATCGGCGCGAGACCGTACTCAGCCTCGTTAAAAATCTTCTTGTCCGGAAAATACGCCAGACCCTCGCCATGAGCAACCCAGATACCTAGTACGGAGCTGTCCATGCCCCTAAGCATGATGGAGGGGCTCTTTAAAATCATCACTGTCGAGAAGCGGGACTCGAATCGGCCGGACAGATTGTGGATAAAGCGCGGCTGGAGCTCGTCCGAGATACCGCGCCACGGCACCCAGCCCAAGAGTGCCATCAGCTGACAGCCGTTGCAAACGCCGAGACTAAAGGTATCGTGCCGGAAGTAGAATTGCTCGAACTGGTCCCAGACCTTTTTGTTGAACCGGATGGACGCAGCCCAGCCTTTTGCCGAATCGAGCACATCGGCGTAGCTGAATCCCCCAACGAAGACCACACCGCGGAACTCGTCGAGCGTGACGCGACCCGCGAGCAGGTCCGTCATGGTCACGTCCCAAGGCTCGAAACCGGCAAGGTAGAAGGCCGAGATCATCTCCCGGTCGCCGTTGCTCCCCTCTTCGCGGATAACAGCGACTCTGAGTTTGTCAGTACGCTGGAGGATCGCAGGAGTCGTCGGTTTTGGGTTGAAGGGTATGACGAACGAGGGCCCCTTTCGGTCATAGATATTCTTTCGTTCCTCGAGGATATTCCCAGGGTTTCTTTGCAGCAAGTCGAGCTGATGACTCGTTTCCTCCCAGACGTCCCGGAGCACACGCATGTCTTCATCGAGGACATTCTTCCAGCTGATGGATGCCTTGATTCGTTTGTCAACACTTGAATTTCCTATGACCCAATTCGGAACACCTGCCTTGTTCAAGGCCTGGCAGATCGCGGACTCGTTCTCCGGAAGATATTCGATCACGAGGCCGGCCTCCTCGGAGAACAGTACCGAGATCGGGTCCTTACCATGGGTGATTTCAGACGGTAGGTTGACCTCAATTCCGCAATTCCCGGCGAATGCCATTTCAAGGAGCGTTGTGATGAGTCCGCCGTCGGAGCGGTCATGTCCTGAGAGTACCAGCTCTTTCTTGATAAGTTTCTGGACCGCCTTAAACGCGTGCTTGAGAAGTTCAGGATCATCAATGTCCGGCGACTCACTCCCCACCTGGTTGAAGACTTGAGCAAGAGCAGAGCCACCAACACGGTTCTTCCCGCGCGCTAGATCGATAAACAGCAGCTTTCCCCTTCCCGGTGCCTTAAGGTCAGGCGTAACGGTTTTGGTGATGTCAGGACAGCTGACGTAGGCCGAGATAACGAGTGTACCGGGCGACTTCACGGTCTCAATCGTACCGTCGGGTTTCGTGACCCTGGCTGCCATGGAAAGGCTGTCCTTTCCGCCGTCGATCGCAATGCCAAGCTTGATCATGATGTCCCGCATGGCAACAGCAGCGTCATAGAGCCGACTGCCCTCGCCCGGGAGCTTCGGCGCCCACATCCAGTTGGCCGAGCATCGAATGTCCTCGAGCGCGCTCACCTCTGCCCATACGATATTTGTGAGCGCCTCGCACACGCTCATACGTGCCATGGCCGCCGGATCAATCAGCTCCTTTACCGGCTGCTCGCCGATGGCGATAGCAGCGCCCGTGATCCCCACGTGTGATTGGGCGATTACGGCAACATCCGCGACCGTAAGTTGAAGCGGGCCAGCACACTGCTGGCGTGCAATGAGGCCGGTGACAGAACGGTCAACCTTGTTCGTCAAGAAACGTTTGGAGCTGACCGAGAGAAGTCGCAGCACTTTGTCAAGGGCTTTGCGTACGGTAAGGTCCTTGGGTAGGGCGAGGGGCTTGAGCGCGGTTTGCTTTCGGTCGAGCCTGAAAATCTTCTGCGGCATGTCGCCGAGCACTTTTGCAAGCTCAAGGTTTTCGGGCGTGGAATTGTCGATCTCGTCGTAGAGAAGTATGTAACCATTGCCCGTGACTGTACCGATCACGGCAACAGGCACTTTCTCGCGCACACAGAACGAGCGGAACAGCGATTCGTGTTCCGGTTTAATCAGGAGCGCATTCTGTTCCTGGTACTCAGCGCCCCAGATCTCGAGCACCGAGAGCGTGTTGTCGCCGACCTGGATCCTCCTGATATCGATTCTCGCGCCCGCCGGGTAGACGATCTCCTTCACGACGTTACAGTTGCCGCCCGCCCCCTGATCGTGAATGCTCTGGATCGGATTCTTCTTCCCGAGTTCCACACAGGCGCGTATGACGCGGTTCAGCTTCTGCTCCATCTCAGCATCGCCGCGCTGCACCGCGTTGAAATCAAGCTCGGCGATGTTCTCGCCCTGGATCATGGATGAGGCAGCACCGCCACCCATGCCAATGCGGTAGGCGGGGCCACCGATCTTGACCACGAGCATGCCCTTCCGCGCGACTGCCTTCTCGGTATGGCGGCTGTCCATCTGCCCCACACCCCCGCTGAACATGATCGGTTTGATCCATTCTCGCCGCTCGCCGTCGGGCAGCCGGAGACCGAAGGAGCGCGTAAAACCCTGAATCACGGGCTCGCCGAACTTGTTGCCGTAGTCCGAGGCGCCATTACTCGCCTCGATCTCGATCTGAAGAGGAGATGCAAGGTTATGCGGATATGCATAGGAGGCATCTTCCCACGAGAGCGGGTAGCCGGGGATGCGGAGATTGCCCACGCAGTAAGCTGCCGTGCCGGCGACCACAAGGCCACCGGTGCCCGTTGCTTGCACATCGCGAATGCGTCCGCCGGTACCTGTCTCGGCACCCGGGAACGGAGCGACTCCAGAGGGGAAGTTATGTGTCTCGGCCGTGAAGATGATATTGTGAATTCTCCGTGATTCTTTGAATGCGGACGGGAAGGCGGGGTCCTTAGGAATAAGTGTCGATATCTCGTAGCCCTTGATTGCACTCGAATTATCCCTGAAGGCGATGACGCTGTTGTTTTTGTTAGCTTCGTAGGTTGACTTCACGATCTTCATCAAGGTCTCTGTGACTTCCTTCCCGTCGATAATGAGCGTCCCGCGGAAGAACCAGTGGCGGGAGTGTTCGCTGTTCGATTGAGACAGGTCGAAGCACTCTACATTCGTGGGGTTACGTTTGATCTCGTTTTTGAACAGGTTTGTGTAATATTCAAGATCCCAATCATCGAGCCCCAGACCCATTTCACGGTTGATTTTTTCGAGGGCGGTCCTCCCCTGTTCCATGAGCGGAACGATGCGAACCGGCTCGGGTTTAATGCCCGTCTCGAATGTCGCGAGCGGCTTCGGATACGGGCATTCGGTCATGCGGTCGTGGACGAGCGAGAGGAAAGAAGATCGTTGTGTTTGACTCATCACCCCTTGGTCGGAGAGCTCCAGGCGGTATCGGCGCGAACGTTCAATTCTTGAAATCTTTCCGAGGCCGCAAGCATGGCAGACCGAGACCGCATTTGTTGACCAGGCTGTCGTGAAATTCATGCGGGGCCCGACTTCAAAAATCAATGCTCGAGAAGTGTGGAGCGCGGGACGAGCTACGAAGCTCTTGTCGGAGAAATTTACCAGCTCGAAGGTCTCGGCCAGGAGCCACCGGAGCAGGCTCATTTCATCCCGTGCGAGCGGGCTGTCAGCAGCGACATTGAAGCAGAACTCGGTCTCGATCCCGCGGATTGCGGGAGAGACCTTTTCCTGTGCGGACGCGAGCAGGCCCGCGGCCTGATAGGCTGAGAGCGCGGGGGTGCGGTAAAAATGAAAGAGGACCATATTTGTCTTGTTAAGATGTTGTTCTGATAAAAAAATTAAGGAGAGCTAGAGAGTTTGGTGAAATAGGGAGGAAAAATTGAAATGCAACGGCCCCTCTCCCATTTTCCTACCTCCCATTTCTCTTCTGTCTACCCGTCATAATGCGTCGCTAGGTAAAAAGTATTTACCTCTCCGTCAGCGAAACGACCTTCTGCTCAGTGGCCTTTTTCTCGCCTGCCATCTCGCTCTTGCCGTCAAACGAGACGCCTTCTTCAATGATGAGCTTGGGCGTCTTGATATTGCCTTGGACGATGCCAGGTGCGATGATATGCACTTTCTGGCTCGCATTGACGTTGCCGACGATCTTTCCGCTACAGATGATCGTACCCACGGTGATCTCTCCCTGGAGGAACGCACCGTCACCGGCAATGAGGGTATCTTTGGAAATCACCTCTCCCTCCACCTTGCCGTCAACACGGATGGTGCCCTCGAAACTGAGCACACCCTTGAACCCCGTGCCCTTTCCCAGGAATGCCGTGATCTCGGCCTGCTCTGGTGAGCCTGAACCTTTTTTCAACATGAATACACCCTCCTCCACGTGATTTCAAAATTATGTCCGTATATGGCCATGAATCAATTCACCTGAAAAATATGAAGGAGAGAGGGAGAATGTGGAACGAGGAATCAAACCAGAAGACAATGGCTGTTTCTCACGTTCTCGGCTTCTCCATTTCACCTTATGTTTTTTGCTCTAATTCGTGTCGTATTCGTGGTTAAGAAATCTTGTCAATGATTCTGTCGAGCTCTTCAGCAGAATAATACTCGATGACGATTCGGCCGCCCTTAGACTTCGCGGTGATGCTCACTTTGGTGCCGAGCGCTTTCTTGAGCTTTTCTTCAACCGATTTGAGCTCGTGGCTCAGCCTTGCCTTTTTTTCCTTTGGCGGATACTTGAGCCGAGCGGCGAGCGCCTCGGCCTCGCGCACTGAGAGTCCCTTCTTCACGATCATCACCGCGGCCTGCATCTGATCTCGCACTCGCTCAAGGGACAAGACTGCCTTGGCATGTCCCATGCTGAGAGCGCCTGTTGCCAGTTCCTGCTTTATCTCTTTAGGCAACCCGAGAAGGCGCAGGAAGTTCGTGACTGTGGAGCGTTCTTTGCCAACCCGATTCGCGAGATCTTCCTGCGTTAACTTGAATTCGTCCTGGAGACGCTTGTATGCCTCTGCTGCTTCTAGAGGGTTCAGGTCCTCGCGCTGGATATTCTCGATCAGGGCCATCTCGAGGAATTCCCGCTTTGTGGCTTCCTTGACGAGGGCTGGAATGGTCTTAAGCCCCGCCAGCCGAGAGGCACGCCACCGGCGTTCGCCGGCGATCAACTGATAACCGCTGCCCGTCCGGTGTACGATCACGGGCTGAATCACGCCCTGCTCTTTTATCGAGGCCGCGAGCTCTTTCATCTTTTCATCATTGAAGACCTTTCGGGGCTGATATTCGTTCGGAACAATCTTATCAATCTCGATTTCGTTGATCCCGAGCGCTTTCTTCTCCTTATCGTCGAGTGCGGACAGATCCGGGATGAGCGCGCCAAGTCCCTTACCGAGCGCTTGTTTTTGCATGACTGATGACCTCCTTGGCGAGCGCTAGGTAGCTCTGCGCACCACGGGACCGGATGTCGTACAGCAGCACTGGCTTGCCATGACTCGGCGCCTCACTCAAAGCCACGTTCCGGTGAATGATCGTCGTGTACACCTTGTCGCCAAAATATTTGCGTACTTCCTGGGCCACTTGTTCAGCGAGGTTGTTCCTGCTATCGTACATTGTGAGGAGCACGCCTTCAATGGCGAGGTCCGGATTTAGGTCCTGCTTAATGAGCTTGATGGTGTTCATAAGTGCCGTAAGGCCCTCAAGCGCATAGTACTCGCACTGCACCGGGATGATCACACCATCGGCAGCGGTTAGGGCGTTTACGGTTAGGAGGCCAAGTGACGGCGGGCAGTCGATGAAGATGTAATCGTAATCGTTCCGGATTGGTGCGAGCACCTTCTTGAGCACCCGCTCCCGGGAAAGCATCTGGATGAGCTCTACTTCAACGCCCACCAGATCTATCTTCGAGGGAATGACCTCGAGCCAAGGAAAATGTGTTGATTTTTTTATCTCCTCGAGCGTCTTTCTTCCGGTGAAGAGATCATAGGTGCTGCTGGTTATCCCGTTCCGGTCGATCCCCATGCCGCTCGTGGAGTTTCCTTGAGGGTCTGAATCGATGAGGAGCACCTTTTTTTCGGCTGCGGCAAGCGATGCTGCTATGTTCACGGTGGTGGTAGTCTTGCCCACGCCCCCCTTCTGATTTGCAATTGCTATGACCCTGCCCATGATTCTCTATATCCTCCACATACCGTCGGTTCAGACCGTCACTACTTTACCATAGCATGATGATAAAAGGAAGAAAAAATTGAGAAAGACGGATTTGGGCGACCCCGCTGGGCAGTGCAGATGAACACAGATAAACATCGGGAAAAATGGCAGAAATGGCACTTTGGAATCGGTTAAATCAGTAAAGTTGAATATAAAAATCTGCATGAACCAGCATATATCGCTTTTCTTCTCACTGTCGCGCTTCACACAGGAATGTTCCACGTGGAACCTCGTAAAACGCTCTAGCCTTTTTTGTGCCGCCGAGGAATAGTTGGCCAGCCTCTCTGAAGAGTATAGCAATCCAGTGACGCGTAGCCTTTATGGGATGTAACTTCCAGTCATATCTGTCCAAGTTCGCCACCGGCAGGGCTCACCCGGATGGAACCCAGCGACACATTCCGGACCTGCGATGTGTCACGGACAGGGGTGATCACCCTGATAGCCAGCTCCTTCAGGTCGATGGCGCGCAGGATGCCGATGCCCAGGCAGATGTTCCGGTCGTCGTTCAGCCCCACGAGCAGATGGTCTATCTCCGACCGCTTGAGAACCTCGACCTCACGAACCTTGTATTGCTCCTTTGCCGTGAAAAGTTCATCGCCAGCATACTCACCTTCAACCATGAGAAATAGCCTATCAGCGGAGAGCTCCGCATGGATCACGATGCCTTTGACGATCTTTGAAAGCCGATTGATGTCACGGAACCCTAACCTCTCGCCAGTTCCCAGGCCAGGACCATGGACGCCGACATCATTCAGATTGATGTCATGGAAGTCAGCTCCCCGAAAGTATTCTTTAAAGCGTTGTTCCCGCACGGCCTGACGCGCCTCGCGGGTCGAGACCTTTGCATCGGGCGACACAGGAAGCCGTTGAATAAGCAGTCCAGCCCGATGCGAGTGCGGCGAAAGGAGGTGGTCGACCTCGTTCTCTTTTTGCAGGGCGATCACATACCGGGGCGCGATCATGTCTATTTCATGGAATTTGAGCTCCCGCGCTGCCCCGCCGTTCACTAGGCCGCAGCTGTTGATCAGGATAAGGTCAGGATGGAGCGACTGGGCCAGTGTGTACAGTTTCTGGAGGCCCGACATCATCTCGAGCAGGCGGCCGACGGGTGAGGTATTGCCGATGAAGCTCATTGCAAATGCATTCTTTCTTTTCAGCAGGTCTGCAGCTTCTGCATACGGAGTGAGTGATATGACAGTGGGCGGTCCGATAAAAGGCTGGCCCGGGTCGGCGTCTATCCATGCCAATCTCCTGCCGGCCCGACAGAACAGCCCAGCGAGGTAGAGGCAGAATGTGGTCTTGCCCGAGCCCGGTGCGCCCATGACCAGCACCGGCCCGCCTTGGGTGCTGACCTCTTCGGCAGCCTCTCGCCATTCAAGAGGTATTTTAAGTGCGCCTTCTAACATGAACAGTTCTCGGCATTGGCGATTTTATTATTTATTTTCCGTTTTCTATTCACAATCTGCACCCATATGTTCTACACCGTAACGGCTGGACGCCTTTTTCGGATAATAGCACAAAAAAGTGCAATGTGTTACAGGGTTCCACGTGGAACATCTACCGTTCCTCAAACTATGGCCAAGTATTTCTATAAGGCCAAAACGTCACTCGAACAGCGTTAGTGACGGTTCGCTTGCCGGAATCTCACCGGCTCGGGCGGTATGGTCATAAGCCGTGACCTATCCCTGATAGGAATAAGTCACGGCGAGGATAGGGAAGCTCCCGACCCTGTTTTTTTGAATACCCAAATCGCCCTTTTATAATCCGAATGCGGCAGGGTCTGCTCGATTCTTTTTTTCAGAGAGACGCCGGCTTTGACAAGCTCCGAGTCTGTAATCGCTTCTTCCGGACCCCTGCTC
>DATJZV010000052.1:0-10484 GCA_035498715.1 Nitrospirota bacterium | reverse complement strand
GGTCGGCATTTTGTAGCTGCCGAAGGCCAGCCTCCAGGATGGTTTGACCACTGCGATGAGAATACCATAGGTATAGCCCCGCGTATCCGCAGCAAAATCCCATGCCGTGTTATTAATGAACCCCCAGTTCATAAACTGGGTCCGAGTGTTATTGGCATAGCGGTTGAGATCGAAATCGTCAGTCACTGCCATCAACCCTGCTTTTATTTCGATCCGACTTATGGGTTGAGCCCCCGGCAGTTGATCCATACCCCGGAATGTCGGATCCGTTTGCTCTGACAGGGCAAAGAGGTAACGCAAATATAAGCGCGCAATGTACGGATCGGTTCCCAGATCCGCTGAACCTTGCCGAATTACATCACCGTTCGTAATGCCGCCAAGACCAACGGCATGGCTTATTCCATTACCACG
The DNA here is from genome assembly GCA_035498715.1 of Nitrospirota bacterium. Lineage (GTDB taxonomy): Bacteria > Nitrospirota > UBA9217 > UBA9217 > UBA9217 > DASPSR01. The sequence continues at coordinate 10,073 of DATJZV010000052.1, read as the reverse complement.
CGCCTGTTCAACATCAAGGTAGGCCTGCAAAGACGGGGCTATTCGTGAGCCGAGATAGATGCCGTACGTTTCAGTGTGTCCATGACCTTCGCCATTTTCAAAGTTCAAACTGTGTGGCCCGCTGTAAGGGCTGGAAAAGGAAGGCATGTTTTGATAAATGATCGTCGCTTGCATCCCTAGTAATTGAGGCGCCCAATCCGGCTCCGGCGCAGTTTCCGCGGACGCTGCGTCACAGACCACGATGAGCAACGTTACGGCAAATAGCGAGCTTATTTTCATCAGTCGACGGGAAAACGAAATGATTTCGATGAAGTCCATTCTCCGTACCTCCACTGTTTAATTGTACCGTGAATAAAAAATATCCACGGACCATGCATACGTAAGGATATGCATAGTACAGGAAGCGCTATCGGAGATAATGGAAGGAAGAGAACAGAGTCTAGGAGGAAAGGGACATGATGGAGGCGAGCAACGGACGGACCCTTCCTGTCGTTATTACCGACAGCTTCAAGATCGAGATCTCGAACATGGCATACATTCTACTTGGGCCACCGTCCATTGACATCACCTCCTAACTTTTTGGATTCTTATCACGAAATATTTCAACGTAGACAAATCTTGAAGCTGCTTATACCAGACGATGAAAAGGGTGTCAAGTTTTTTCTTGAAAAGTAGCGATTTATTTTCATCACCGCCTCTATTGATGTGCCACGATAAAAAATCGTTAGACGAGTTAGGAAGGATTTACAGACTATATACGTTATCGGTATCAACGATTCCGTTTGTAACATGCAACAGTGCTTATCGCTCTCTTGGTGCAGTATTCAGGAAGAATATGTGATTTTACTATGGTATCGAATAATCAAGATTACAGATGGAAATCAATATCAGAGATGAATGATACCGTTTGAAATAAACATTTGCAGATCGCGTGATGGCCTCTTAATGAGCTGTGTTACGTGATTATTAATCAAGCATGAAATGTAAAAAGGGCCAATTTCCCAAGAAATTGGCCCTTTTTTGGCTCTGGCTCCCCGGGCGAGACTCTCAGCAAAACTCGTTTGGGTACCATTTCGGCTTTTTAATGACTCCTATCAAGAAAAATATACCTACAACAAGCTATTCTATCTGTAGGATATGAAAAATAGCTATAAATAGGTTAAAATCGCTAAATTCTGACTTCAAATTCATTGTTAATCATATTCTATATGGAATATGGCTTATACGACGATTAAGTAGGGAAAGGATTCATGTGTAACTTGCTGCTGAATTCACCTACAAGGTGGCAACGCAGCTAATCAGAAATTCTGTAAACTTCTGGATGAAATGTTGATTGAACAACTCCGTTGGGGACCTAACTTTTGCGATTCCCATTTCAGCAGCATGACTTAAAACTAAGCGCGTTCATACGAGGCGACAAAACTATTGACAGACAGCCTGCGTTCGTGTAACTTGTGGTTGTATATACAACATAAAGGACCGCATATGAACGAACGAGAAGCATCAATACTTGCAAAATCAGTTGCCGCCGATTGCATCGCTTACCGGGTGCGGCTTCTGAACCGGGTCATAACCAACATCTACGATAGAGCGCTGAAACCCATCGGAATCAAGGTCAACCAGGCGAACATTCTCACTATGCTCTCTCTCACCGACCGCGCTACTTCAGCGGACATCGCCCGGGTACTGTTGATGGAAAAATCGACGGTGAGCCGCACCATGGATCGTATGAGAAGAAATGGATGGATTAACGTCGCAGGCGGCGATGGGCCGTCCCAGATAGTCTCCGTCACTGCTGAAGGCAGGAAAATCATGGCAGCTGCGCATGTACAGTGGAAGAAAGCACAACAGCGGGCTTCTCATCTTCTGGGTGATAAGGGCGTTGCGGCGGTTCGGATGCTCCATGACACTTTAAGGCAGGAAAAGAAGTAGGAATTTTTTTTGTTTTTAATGTTGTATATACAACAAAGGAGAATTGCATGAAGGATCTGAATGATCACCCGACGGTAAAACGCTACTACGAGAATAAAAAATCCGGGGACCAATTAAAGACGGCTCCAAAGTTGAACGCCTCCATCCTGCGCAAAATGTGCCTCGAATTAGGCGTTGATGACGTGGGTTTTGTCGAGATCAGCCGGACGGAACTCGATGATCAGAGAAGTGATATTTTAAGACTATTCCCATGGACCAAAACGCTCATTAGTGTAACCAGCCGTATCAACCGCGAGAATCTGAGAAGCCCTGCCCGCTCCATCGCCAGTCTGGAGTTGCATCAGGCACATTACAGGCTGGAAGAGGCGGCACACAAATTAACGCGCGCGCTTGAGAACATGGGCGTGAGAACGGTGGCACCGGCAGTCGGCTTCCCCATGGAAACAGACCGATGGCCCGGCAAGATGCATGTTGTGTCGCATAAGCCCGTGGCCGTTGCCGCCGGGTTAGGAAAGATGGGCCTGCACCGGAACGTTATCCATCCGAAGTTCGGCAGTTTTGTGCTGTTCGATACGCTACTTATCGATGCAGAGCTGGACGAGTACAACCATTCACTGGATTACAATCCCTGTCTTGACTGCAAGCTCTGCGCAGCAGCTTGCCCCACCGGCGCAATCGGCCCCGACGGTTATTTTAATCCTGTAAACTGCCTAACCCATTCCTACCGCGAGCTGGTGGGCGGCTTCACTAACTGGGTGGAGAACATAGCAGACAGCAAAAATGCGATCGATTACAGAAAAAAAGTGAGCGATGCTGAGACCGTGTCCATGTGGCAAAGCCTGGCAAACGGGCCGTGTTATAAATCGGTCTATTGCCTGGCAGTCTGTCCGGCGGGCGATGAAGTGATCCCGCAGTATCTTGCGGACAAGAAGAAATTTATCGAGAACGTGGTCAAACCGCTTCAACAAAGAACAGAGGCCGTCTACGTCCTGCCAGGTTCGGATGCGGAGAGTCATGTCCAGCGCATGTTTCCGCATAAAAAGATAAAGCGCGTGGGCAACGGCATCAGGCCGCCGTCCGTGGCAGCCTTTCTCGGGTCCATGCCCCTTGCTTTCCAGCGCCACAAGTCTGAAGGATTGAATGCAACGTATCATTTTACGTTCACCGGCGGTGAACAGGTGGAAGCAACAGTCATTATCAAGGACAAATCGATCAGGATAAAACCAGGACACGAAGGTGTTCCGGACGTGCGGGTTCAGGCAGATACTATAACCTGGTTGCGCGTGCTGCACAAAGAAAGTTCGATGATCAAGGAGATTATCTTCAGAAGAATTCGAGTCAAAGGCCCGATAAAACTGTTCAAAGCATTCGGAAATTGTTTTGCATAATCCCGCATATCTAAGGAGACAGACATGGCAGAAGTCGCGCCATCGCCAGACAAGGATTACTCTGATTTTTTCCTCGATCCTGAATTGGCCAAATATCCCGGCATCACACTGCCGGCAGCCACGTTCGTTGCGCACAATGGGAAGATCCTTTCTTTCGCGTCAGGTAAAAGTATATCTGTCGCTTTTCCTGTGAGCGAGTTCCAGACGAATCCGATCGGAACGCTCCAGGGTGGTATCCTTTCCAGCTTTTTCGACGACGCTTTCGGATGTTTGTGTTTTGCTTCCTTGCACAAGCCCTGTGTGACCATCGACATGACCGTGAACTTCATCCGGACAGTGAAACCCGGTTCGTTCGTCGTCATCCACGCGGTGTTCAAAGCAAAAGGTAAGAAACTGCTCCAGGTCTTTGCGGAGGCTGTCAACGGCAATGAGAAGTTGGTCGCAACCGCAACGAGCAATTGGATTGTGTACGAACCGTAATTCGCCGAATGCCAGGTAGGTCGCGGATGAACGAAGTGAAGGCAGCGGGCAACTCGTGGGTTCTCTTTACAGGTGCGTCGAGCGGTTTCGGCGAGGAGTTCGCCCGCCAATAGACGAGGAAATCCTCGCCTTGTTTGACCTCGTACAAGTGCCCATAGAGATCGAACACCTCGACCTCGACGTGTTCAAATAGACTGTTGTCCGATTGCTCGCTACCTGGCGAATTTCGCGCCGTGTCGCGAAGGAGGTTTTGTGAAAGGAGGCTATGATTCGATCTATCTTGGATTGATCGCCAGCAGTATCAAATAATACGTGTAGCTACGAATAATATGGAGGTCCAAATTGCAAAACTTCATAAAGTTTCCGTTATTTCAATGTTGCTATCTATCGTCGCATCAATCATTTTCCTAAAATTAAAGATCTAAAAGGATATTTGGTCCAAACGAAAAACCAGGTCAATTGGAATCTTGCTGAATGCAGCCTATAAAAAAAGAGGAGGTCGATATGGATTTCATTACTTTCGTGATCATCGTTCTCGCGTCATTTGTCGTCGTCTGGCTCGTATCATTTCTGGTTGAAGCGCTCAGGCCGGCACCAAAAACACCTGCAACGATGCCTTGGGATCCAAGCCTGAAACCTGCGTATGTGACGGTTGATGGCGTAAAGCTGCGATACTTGAAAGTCGGCGCAGGCCCGGTGCTGCTATTGCTCCACACACTGAGGACCCAGCTGGATCTCTTTCACAAGGTGATTCCAGAACTGGCGAGGGACTTTACGGTGTACGCCCTCGATTATCCCGGGCATGGTTATTCCGGTATCCCCGATGGATCATACGACGCTGACTTTTTCGTCAAATACGTCAATGGGTTCCTCGAGGAGCTTGACCTGACCGGTGTAATCCTATCAGGGGTGTCGATCGGTGCGAGTATTTCACTCATTATCGCTGCACGCCACAATCCGCGGGTTGTCCGCATTATTCCCATCAATCCTTATGATTACGATCAGGGAAGAGGGCTGGCACGAGCATCCTGGCTGGGACGCCTTTTCGTAAGCTTGACCGCTATTCCGGTTGTTGGCGACACCGTCATGCGGCTACGGACTTACGTCATTATGAAAGCCGTCTTGGCCGGTGGTGTCAGTGATCCAGAGTCCATCTCTTCTGCATTAATGAAGGAGATGTACGTGGTCGGTAATCGGCGCGGCCATTACCGCGGTTTCATTAACCTTCTGAGAAATTCATCAAGCTGGGAGCGTGCACGAATCGAGTACCGGAATATCAACGTCCCGACGTTCATCATCTGGGGAGCGAAGGACTGGTCGCGTCCCGAAGAAAGACGATACGACGAGTCGCTGATTTCTGGTGTCCAGTCGGTTACGCTAGAAACCGGTGGACATTTTTTGCCTCTTGATGCTCCAAATGACGTAGTACGTCACATTCGGTCCGCGGCCTAACTGGAGCGTGAAGCTGACGAGCCGCGAGTGTGGCGTGGGGGTCCGGTCGCGGACAATGCGCGCGTCTCGCAGCTTACGCCTGTCGTATCAATTCAAATGTAGATGAGCGTGATATTAAAGGTGCTCGATCATACCGACAAGTGGAGTCAAAAGTAATGGACAAATATGAATGTAAGGTCTGCGGATATATCTATGACCCCGAAATCGGTGACCCTGACAGTAAAATCCCGCCCGGTACGCCCTTTGAGAAACTTTCTGATGATTGGGTTTGTCCTGAAAGAGGTAAGACGAACCGAGGGAATGCTAAAAGATATCAAGAAGGAACTGAAGGATTTATTAAGCCAGATTCCCTCTGCCCGGTACCTGCTCTCCATACCTGGTGTGGGGCATCTTTCGGCAGCAGTCTTTTTGGGTGAGCTGGGAAATCCTGCGTACTTTCACCATGCCAAGCAGATAATCAAGTATGCAGGATATGATCCCCAAGAGTCGGATTCCGGAAAACGGATAGGAAGAAAGGTCATCTCGAAGAAGGGACGCTGGCTCTTAAGAAAACATCTGTACCTCATGAGCTTGAGAGCGGTTGTACACAGTAGGTTCTTTCAGGCGTATTATCAGCACAGGCTGGAGACAAAGAATCGATTCGGTCAGTTACTCAAAAAGAAAGAAGCCCTGTGCGCCGTTGCCATAAAGATGATCAAAGTGATCTTTGCCCTTCTGAGAGACAAGCGGGTATTTCAGGACACGGTGAGTTTTGCTCTCTCGGCATAGATGAAATAGCTATTGCGTGGTTGTGGTGGAAGGAGGACCGTATTCCTTCGTAGGCACACAGTGGCCTGCCTGATTCAGCTTGGTCTGCTTCCACCACCCCTTTGACCTGAATAAAGTAAGTTGAGCACAAGGCTCGAAAAACAAAAGAAGTTAGGTAAAAGGATCATGAGGGTGATGCATCACCACAACTACACGACTTTAACAGATGATTCTTAATAAAACTTGACAACTTCCTTAAAAGAGGAAGGATATGTGAAATTATTATGGTATCGAAAAATCAGGATTACAGATGTAATTAATAAGAGAACGAATGATGCTGTTTGAAATAAAACATCTGCATATCGCGTGAGCGTCTCTCTGAGAACTATGTAAGGTGATTATTAATCAATCATGAAACGTAAAAAAGGGCTAATTTCCTTAAAAATTAGCCCTTTTTTGGCTTTGGCTCCCCTTTGTGGAAGAAGCAAGGAAATTCTTTTCCAATCCGGCCGAATGTATGCCATTGATTTTGCTTGCCAGGGATCTGATGTCTAAGGAGCCTAGACTGAAAATAGATTAATATTGATTCGAACCATTAGGATATAGCCAGTTTATCGATCTAACGTGAAACGTCTGATTCCGCCGAACTTGCATTAGTGCCATGTATTGCAAGCCCCGCCAGAATGGTAGCCTTGGGGCATGCTTTGGCGATTTCCTTTTCGCTATGGCCCAAGCCGCTGCCTTCGTGGGTACAGAACGGTATGATCGTCTTTCCCGAGAAATCATAACTTTCCAAGAACGTGAATACCGCCATGGGCGGCGTTCCCCACCAATTCGGATACCCCAAGAAGATTACATCGTACGCCCCGATGTTCTTGACTTTGTTCTTCAGCTCCGGCCTGGCTTTTGTGCGCAGTTCATTCTTGGCAACTTCGGTGGTTTCCGTATAATCCTTGGGATAGGCGGTAACGGTTTCCATATAGAACATATCCCCACCAGTCTTCTTCTGAATCATGTTCGCGACGATTTCCGTATTGCCGACTTTCAGTTCTACGATCTTGCCACTGACATAGTTTTGACCCTTTCGCGAGAAGTAGGCTATCAGACATTTCTCGTTCGTCAAGTTCATAATGAAATCCTCATCAAGATTATATCTTCTCTAGTACAGTCTTCAAATGATTCAAGCCGGACGCAGCTGTCGGCCATCCCGCATAAAAAGCAATATGCGTAATCGCGGCAGCAAGCTCTTCCTTTGTGAGGCCGTTTTCGATAGCCTTCTTGAGATGGAACTCGACCTGTTCGATACGATTCAATGCAACAAGGCACGTGACCGTGATCAAGCTCTTGTCGCGTTGTGAAAGCGGCGGTCGTTTCCAGACATCGCCGAAAAGAACGTCCTGAGTCAATTGCGCATAATCGGGTGCCAAAGCCTTAATCTCATCTGTCGCTTTTTTCACATCGCTATCTGACATACGAAACTCCTTCCTAAAGTTTCTGCTTCATGGATCGTACGGGCAATTTCAGCCGTCCGGTACGGAGCGCTGCGATTACCCCTCCGTCAATAAGCAAATCACTTCCTCTCATGAAACTTGAGTCCGGTCCCAGGAGGTAGGCCGCTGCGGTGGCAACCTCATCAGGAGTCCCCATTCGTTTGGAAGCCGATTTTTCGATCATCATTCGATAGATCGGGCCGACAGGTGAGTCCAATTCATGCTGGGCCAGCGGAGTTGCGATGATACCCGGGCTGATTGAGTTAAGACGTGCTCCTCGCTCGCCCCACCGAATACTCTCAGCCTGGACGCGAAGGTGGTTTGCACGCTTGGATACTCCATAAGCGGCACCCGAATCCGGAATAGACGCTTGTTGCAGGAAAGGCAGCTGCAATAGCTGGTCAGCCGGAGTTTGAGCAAGCGCCTCGTCATGCTCCCGGGGAAAAGGCGGCGGCATGTAACCCGCCATGCTCGAAATGACGACACCTGCTCCGCCGGAGGAGATCACCCGGCCAAACTCTTCAAGAACGAGAGCCGTTCCGAGAAGATCGACCGCGAGGATCTTTTCAGGAGATGCCATGTTTGGCGACAGTCCCGCGGTATGTACAACCTGCGCGACAATCCCCATTCCCGATGCGGCATCTGCGAGAGCACGCACAGACTCCCGGCTTGAAACATCAACATGCTTGGTGGTCACCTCGTAGCCGTTCGTCTTCAGGCTCCCGGCTGCCGCTTCAAGTGTGCTCTGATTAAAATCGGCCAGGAGCATTGACATTCCGGCTCCCTGGCGGCGAGCGATCGCCTGGCCTATCCCTCCGACTCCAATAATGATCAAGACATTTGCACTCATGGGGGTCTCCTTATATCTTCGAATTCCCGGTTAGACGCCGGATATTAACTGCATTATTACGTTTTAGGTTTTGCTTCACCCAACATTTTCACCATCTTCGGATCGCGGTGATCGAAGAAACTGCTTTTCTTCGTGTCCAGGTTGACAATCGATTGCATCTCCTGATCGTTCAATTCGAAGTCGAAAATGTTAAAATTTTCGATGATTCTTTCCTTGTGAACCGATTTTGGAATGGCGACTACTCCTCTTTGTGTCAGCCACCGCAGTATTACCTGCGCAACCGTCTTTTTATGTTTCTCTGCAATCGAAAGCAGCAACTCATTTTTAAACATGTTGTTTCTGCCTTCCGCAAAAGGCCCCCACGATTCGATCTGAATATTGTTTTCCTGCAGGAACTTCTGCGTTTCTATTTGCTGACAGAAAGGATGGGTTTCGATCTGGTTTACGGCAGGAACCACTTTGTTGTGAACAATCAGGTCCATTACCCGATCCGGCTGAAAGTTGCTCACACCGATCGCTCTCGTTTTGGCTTCCCGATACAGCTCTTCCATTGCCCGCCAGGAGCAATGAACATCCCCGAAGGGCTGATGGATCAGGTACAGATCCAGGTAATCGAGTTGCAGCCGCTTTAACGATCGCTCGAAAGCTTTCTTTGTGCTTTCGTAGCCCGCATCCTGAATCCAGAGCTTGGTCGTGACAAATATATCTTTGCGTGCTACACCGCTTTTTTTGATCGCTCTGCCGACTGCCTCTTCGTTCCCGTAGGCAGCCGCCGTATCGATCAGACGATAGCCTGTCTGTATCGCTTCCAAAACGCTGCGTTCACATTCTTCGGCATCGGGTACCTGATAGACGCCGAACCCTAATATCGGCATTTCAACGCCATTGTTCAATTTAGTCGTGCGCATATTCCGAGCTCCTGTTTTCGTTATAGCCCCGTCCTTTTCTCCAGAGCTTCCGGATACCGGGCTCCCTGGATATCGATCTTTTTGGCAGCGCTCTCGATCTCACGGAGATCATCCGGACTAAGCCCGACATTAACTGCTCCGAGGTTCTCATCCAGGCGTGACAGCTTGGTTGTTCCGGGGATCGGCACGATCCACGGTTTCTGAGCAAGAAGCCAGGCAAGCGCAATCTGGGCAGGCGTCACTTTTTTCCGTTCCGCGATCGTCCGGAGCAGATCGACCAATGCCTGATTAGCCCTCCGGGCTTCCGGTGCAAAGCGTGGAACAATGTGCCGAAAGTCAGTTTTGACAAACTCCGTCTTCTCGTCGATCTTACCTGTCAGGAAGCCTTTCCCGAGTGGGCTGAACGGAACGAGCCCGATGCCGAGCTCCTCCAACGTGGGTAAGAGCTCCGCTTCAGGCCGCCGCCACCACAGCGAATATTCGCTCTGGATCGCAGTAACCGGCTGGACCGCATGTGCGCGGCGGATCGTTTGCACTCCCGGTTCGGAAAGGCCGAAGTGCTTGACTTTGCCTTCGCGGATCAGATCCTTCACCGTTCCGGCCGCCTCCTCAATCGGCACGTTCGTATCGACCCGGTGCTGATAGTAAAGGTCAATAGCATCGACTCTGAGACGTTTAAGCGACCCTTCGAGGCTCTGCCTGATGCCCGCAGGGTTACTGTCCTGAAACTGTTTTCCGTCGGGGCCTATCTTGATTCCGAACTTGGTAGCTATCGCCACTTTCCCCCGGAACGGAGCCAGGGCTTCGCCCAAGAGTTCTTCATTCG
>DATJZV010000051.1:0-4917 GCA_035498715.1 Nitrospirota bacterium | reverse complement strand
TTCATTATCGTTGCCAATCCCGAGGCTCTCGTCGTCAATCATGTCAGAAGAATTATCAAAACCCTTACGGATTACCAGGTCCACATCTATGGTATGGTCATAAACAGGGTCATTGAACATGCAGACCCTGCCTCCATCAGGACCATCCAGAATCTCCAGGGGAAATATTCAGCTGAACTCAAGACGATGGTTGGAAGCCTTCCTGTCGCATATCTGCCGCTCTCCCTTTGGGAGATCAAGGGGAAAAAGGCATTGAAGGAGGCGGGTGCGATTCTGGCGGGACAATTACGGTATGCTTGACGGCTGTGGGTCACCCCGTCGGAGTAAACGGGTCCGATTTATTCACGCTGAACCAAGCCTTGTTCATAGTAATGGCGTCCAGAGATTTAAATAAGCGGATCCGTTTACTGGTCCGAGTCCGTACATGCAGAAGAGATATGATTAACATCATACTGATCTGGTCTTCGTAGTGTATAATACGTGCATGCACCCTGAGAGGAAATACATTAGAACCCTGAGATATGCGGTACAGTTTGCCTTCCTCCTGGTCGTCCTGTTCGTCGGCTACCGGTTCTATCAGTTCGTCCAGCACTTTGAGGCGCCGGGCCATCCGTTCGTTCAGCGACCGCCGTCCGTGGACGCCTTTCTTCCCATCGGCGGGCTCATGGCCTTCAAGTATTTTCTCTTCACCGGCATCATCGAGCCGGTACACCCGTCAGGTTTTATTTTGTTCGTCGCCATCCTCGGCGTCTCCCTGGTGATGAAGAAGGGATTCTGCGGCTGGATCTGCCCCATCGGAACGCTCTCTCAATACATCTGGATGGCCGGGGAAAGGATCCTGGGCAAGAACTTCAAGATCGGGAAGACCACCGACATCATCCTGCGGTCGCTTAAGTATATTCTCCTGTCCCTCTTCATCCTTCTAATCGGTGTTGCCATGGCGACGAACATGATGCTCCTCTTTTTCATCACCGATTACTACAAGATCGTGGATGTACGCATGATGAAGTTCTTCACCAATATGTCCGCACTCACGCTGTGGATCCTCGTCGCGCTCGCGGTGCTGTCCCTGCTCTATAAAAACTTCTGGTGCCGGTACCTCTGCCCGTACGGCGCGCTCCTCGGTCTCTTGAGCCGGTTCAGCCCGTTTAAGATTCGGAGGAACGAAGAGAAATGCATCCACTGCCATGCATGCACCAACCACTGTCCTACCCTTATCGAGGTTGAGAAGAATGAAGTAATCAAATCGGAGGAGTGTTTCGGCTGCATGACCTGCGTCAGCCGGTGTCCTTCAGAAGGGGCTTTGGACCTTTCCGTCCGATGGGGCAAGAAGATCCGTATTATAAGACCCGCCCTCTATCCCGTGATTCTGGTTGTCCTTTTCTACCTTGTAATCGGAATCGGTATGGTCTCCGGCAAATGGCATTCACAGATACCCTATGAAGAATACCAGCGACTCATTCAGGATCTTCAAAAGGATTCCACAGGGCACTAATTAAAAAATAGAACGGCGGTGCATGAAGCCCCGCCGACAAAATGTTGAAGGCCTTACATCTTCCGTCATACGCTTCTGGGAGGTTGCTATGCGAGATCTGCCGGAGAGAAGACTATTTCGTCCCGGAACGATTTTATCAGGTACACGGCCTTCATGATCTCCGGGTCCTTTACGTTCACCATCGCAGCATGCAGGCCGGCCCCTGCAAGGTAGCAAAGGTAGGCCGAAGCAACGGTGGGCTTCAGGTTCTTTGGGAGTCCCGTCGTCACGTTCGAAATCCAGACTGCCGTATTGATTGGCGGGTCGACAAGCTCGTTCAGGACCACGATACACTCATGTGCGTTGAGCAGATGCTCCTGCCCCATGCCTTTGCTGATGTGCACCACTGACGGGTCGGCGAAAATCCGCTCGTTCGGAATGTCGGCCTCATTCGCTTTCTCGATCAGGTCCTCGATGATCATGAGCTTCGCCTCGAGCGTAGTGGGCACGGTACCCTTGAGCGCCCGTATGATGAGGTTCGATTTCGTCTCTCTGACGAGGGAGAAGAACTCTTCGGGGTTCTTCTCGTCCGCGGAAAGATAGTTAATGATCGGAGGCTCATTGCAGAGCGGAATAGCGTTCCTGAGTGCCTTCAAGTTCCTCGAATCGAGGCAGAGGGGCAGGTCGGTGGCCTGCTGGACAGCCTCGGTTGCCATGGGCAGGGCGTCCTCATCACCGATGCCGTCGAGCGAGACCTGGATGTTGATCAGCTCAGCGCCTTTGGCAGCAAGCTCTTTGGCCATGGCCCCGATCTCCTTCTTGTCCTTCTTCTTAACCGCATCCATGTAAGCCTTGTTCCTGATGCTCAGATTATCCGCCATTACGAGCATACGACCCTCCTTAGAACGAAATTAAATGACGTTTAAAATTGTCTCTTTTGCAATTATAACATAAATTTGAAATAGCAAGATAGAAGAACCTAATATCCATTCTGCGTTGCGCCGACCAGTTGCTGTCTCTCCAATACAAATTTCTCCCATCTGTTTTATGAACAACTCAACTTCGTTTTTTTTGTGGTCATTTTCGCCAAAGATCATTTGCTTGCGGTCTGGGCGTTCTGCGAAGAAAAAACATCTTTATTAAATTTTTATTCTTTTTGCCCCATTCTTAGCAGCAATTTAATGCATATTGTGCTTATATTTACCCATGCAAAGGAGGTAGACTCATGGACATCATGTTTATCGGAATTACGATTGTGCTCTTTGTTGCAAGCTGGTTTTTAGTGAAACTTGTTGAACGAGTCTAGAAGGAGGGAAGAATGGAACTGTTCTACTGGATTGGCGGCATTCTCGCCACGGGGCTGTTGGTCTATCTCTTAATAGCACTTCTTAAACCGGAGGCATTGTCATGACTGGCAACGATATAGTGCAAATAGTTTTATTTTTTGGCGTTTTGCTGCTCCTCGCAAAACCGATCGGGGTCTACATGGCGCGGGTCTACGAAGGACAGCCTTCAGCTCTGGACCGCGTGCTCGGCCCTGTTGAACGTCTTTTCTACAGGATTTGCGGCATAAAGCCCGAGGAGGAAATGAGCTGGAAAAAATATGCCAGCGCCGTGCTTCTTTTCAGCGCGGCAGGATTTTTTTTAGTCTATCTCCTGCAGCGCTTACAGGGCTGGCTCCCCCTGAACCCGCAAAAGTTCTCGGCAGTCTCTCCTGATTCTTCATTTAACACGGCCGTCAGTTTTGTCACGAACACCAACTGGCAGGGGTATGGCGGGGAAACAACGATGAGCTATCTCACCCAGATGGCAGGGCTGACGGTTCAGAATTTCGTCTCAGCGGCAGCCGGTATGGCCGTGCTCGTTGCCCTGATACGCGGGTTCAAGAGGCACTCGGCTGACACCATCGGCAACTTCTGGTTCGATCTTACCCGCTCCACGCTTTACATCCTGATGCCGCTTGCGCTTATCTGGTCGCTGCTCCTGGTCTCCCAGGGAGTTGTGCAAAGCTTCAGCGAATACAAGACCGTTTCGCTCACTCAGACCATCACCTACGATACCCCGAAGCTTGATGCCCAAGGCAACCCAATCAAGGATGAAAAGGGGAACCAAGTGACGGAAAAGGCGGAGATGAAAGAGCAGGTCATACCGCTCGGTCCTGCTGCTTCGCAGATCGCGATCAAGCAGCTCGGCACGAACGGAGGCGGATTCTTCAACGTCAATTCGGCTCATCCCTTAGAAAACCCGACCCCACTCTCCAATTTTTTTGAAATGCTGGCGCTCATTCTAATACCCGCAGCTTTCTGTATCACCTTCGGCAAGATGGTCGGAGACAAGCGCCAGGGGTGGGCGCTGCTTTCCGCCATGGTCCTCGTCCTTGTTACACTAATGGCCTTATGTACCTGGAGTGAGCAGGGCGGCAATCCCCGCTTCGCATCCATCGGCATTGATCAACAAGCAAGCAATCTCCAGCCGGGCGGCAATATGGAAGGGAAAGAAGCGCGCTTCGGGATCGTTGATTCCGCAATCTGGGCCACGGCTACCACAGCCGCCTCGAACGGTTCGGTCAATTCCATGCACGATTCCTACACGCCTATGGGCGGCCTCTACCCGTTGGTCCTGATGCAGTTTGGAGAGGTGATCTTCGGAGGTGTGGGCTCCGGTCTGTACGGCATGCTGGTCATGGCCATTATTACGGTTTTCATAGCCGGCCTCATGGTCGGACGCACGCCTGAGTATCTAGGCAAGAAGATCGAGATGTTCGAGATGAAGATGGCCTCGGTCTCGGTACTGGTCGTGAATGCACTGGTCAAGATCGGCACAGCTGTCGGCGTTGCGACTACAGCAGGAGCAGCGGGAGTAGCGAACCCCGGTCCGCACGGATTTTCCGAAATCCTCTACGCCTTTTCATCAGCCGCGAACAACAACGGCAGTGCCTTCGCGGGTCTCTCAGCCAACACAGTCTTCTATAACACAGCCCTTGGGCTGACCATGTTTATAGGCCGATTCTGGGTGATCATTCCGGTGCTTGCCATTGCCGGTTCGCTCGCGAAGAAGAAGCAGGTTCCTGCCGGCTTGGGAACGCTGCCGACCCATACCCCCCTGTTCGTGGCGCTTTTGATCGGAGTTATCGTGATCGTAGGCGCGTTGACCTTCATGCCGGCCTGGGCGCTCGGGCCGATCGCCGAACAGTTGATGGCAGCACGATAGCAAGAATTTTTGAGGAGGAATTACAATGAGCAGTAAATCGAAGAAGCGATCGCTCTTTGAACTCGTGATCGTAAAAAAGGCATTATGGGATTCGTTCAGAAAATTGAATCCAGTACACCAGATCAAGAACCCTGTCATGTTTGTCGTGGAAGTTGGAAGTATTTTGACGACGCTCCTGTTCATTCACGCAGCATTCACGGGAAAAGGCGAGGCGTCCCCTTCCTTTATCCTAC